>WFSP01000064.1 GCA_015485995.1 Caldisericales bacterium
GTAATGCTAAATGGATAGATGATAACAACCATAATGTTAAGCCTATTATAAAGAACGGGAGGACTATGCTTCCTTTAAGATTTGTTGCTGAAGCATTAGGCTGTGCAGTTGATTGGGATGCTGCAACACGAACAATAACGATAACGTATCCTGCATCATAAACAAAAATGTCCTACTGGTACCAGGTACCAAGCGGACATTTTAAAAGGCGGGCTGAAATGCCCGCCTTTTTATGTTTCTTTCTTGCCCGTATAGATACTCCTTCCCAAAAAGGAAATATACCTGCTCCATTCATCGCTTGTATTATTTGCTGCCTCAAGGAAGCTTTCTACTTTGCTATCCAACAAATCGGAATAGGCAAGGGCTGCTGCCTCTACCGTCTGAGGAAGTTTCGGGGAGCCAAATTCGTATTCCCCGTGATGAGAAATAATAAGGTGCAAAAGGGAAAGGGCAAGTTCTTTTGGAAAATCAGTGATTTTTTCAATTCTTTTCTCTAAGAATGCAGTTCCAATGGCGATATGCCCGATAAGTTTTCCTTCATTTGTTTGTTGAAATGCGCCTGAAAATTCATACTCTTTGATTTTTCCTATATCGTGAAGCAGCGCACCGCTTAAAAGCAGATCCCTGTCTATTTCAGGATAAAGCTCTGACACTTTTTCACATATTCGCGCAACATTTAACGTATGTTCAAGAAGCCCTCCCACGTATGCATGGTGCACATTAACACTTGCAGGCGCATTCATCATCCCTTTTTTAATCTCTCCGTCGCCGAAAATATTCTTCAGTAATGCTTTTAAGTAACTGTTATCCAAAGAATTTACCATATTCAAGAGTTCACTAAACATTTGTTTCCTGTCTTTATCCGTTACCGGCAAAAAGTCAGACGCATCAAATTCACCGTCTTTGCACCGCCTTATTGAATCGATATGTATTTCAAGAACGCCTTTATATGTAGATGTTGTGCCTTCCACAAATACAACATCCCCTTTATCAAACAGGGAATACTTATTCTCGGCATCGTTCCAGATTTTGCCGGAGATACGCCCAGTTTTGTCGGCAAGCTTTACAGTAATGTATACTCTGCCTGTCTTTGCCTTTTCTTTCGTTTTTTCCGCAACGACAAACTGGCTTTTTATACTTTTTCCTGTTTCCAGTTCCTTAATAAATGTCTTTTTCATATACGCCTCACAAGTACTGTTGAAATTGCTGCAATGCCTTCCTCGCGCCCAACAAATCCCATACCCTCATTCGTTTTTGCTTTTACGGAAACATTGCGTGCCGGAATTTCAACAACTTTTGCAATGTTCTTTTCCATTAACTCCGTATAATCTGCAATTTTCGGGCGTTCGAGTATAACAACCGAATCAATGTTATTAACAATGTATCCTTCACTTTTTACTTTTTCATAAGCATTTTTTAAGAGCTCCATACTATTTGCATCTTTAAAACGGGGGACGCTGTCAGGAAACATCTTGCCAATATCACCTAAGTGCACCGCACCTAACAAGGCATCAATTACAGAATGTGCAAGAGCATCTGCATCAGAATGCCCAATTAAACCTTTCTCGAAAGGAATTAAAACACCTCCAAGAATTAATTTTCTATCTGCCGCAAACTTGTGCGAATCAAATCCGATACCTATTTTCCATTCCATTTTCCAATTATACCTTCTAAAATAATTAAATCAAACGGCGTGGTGATCTTTATATTTTCTTCCATACCATTAACCACTTTTATTCTGCCACCCATCTTTTCTATCAGCATTGCTTCATCAGTGATACTGCCATTCAAAGAAAGTCCATCATACGCTTTAAGCAGCTGCTCTCTTCTGAAGAATTGCGGCGTTTGCACAAGAACAAGGCTTTCCCTGCTCAGTGTAGTTTTCACAAACCCGTCTTCTACCTGTTTAATTGTGGGTTTTACTTTCAAAACCGGAATTACGGCATCAGTTTCTTTCATCCCATCTGCGATGCGCCTTAACAAGTTATCCGTAATAAACGGGCGTGCAGCATCGTGAACCATAACAAATGGCAACTTTGCCTGCATTACACCGTTTTTCACACTCTCCGCACGAGTATCTCCACCCAAAACAAACTTTACCTTTTCATCACTAATAAGTTTTCTTGCCTTTTTAATATTTTCGCTATTTAGGACAACAATTATTTCTTTCACATTAGGGAAAGACAAAAACACATTAAGGGAATAGAGTATTGCTTCTTTGCCCCGGATTTTAATAAAAGATTTATCTATACCGCCGAGTCTTTTTCCTTTTCCTGCTGCAACGAGTACAACGGAAATCTCCATTTAAAAAAGCACTTCCTTTGCTTCTTCTATGTTTTTAACAAAAAATAAGTTCACGCCTTTTTGCTCAATTTTACCTTTGAAAAATGCAGGCAGCACGAAGTTTTCAAAACCAATTCTTTTTCCTTGCTTTATTTTTCTTTCAGCCCCCACAGTGGGCCTTACCTCCCCACCAAGCCCAAGTTCCCCAAACACCACGGTTTTTTCCATAGCAGGCTTTTCGAACAGGGAAGACATTATAGAAACTGCAACGGCAAGGTCAGAAGAGCGTTCGGAAAGTTTCAGCCCTCCGACACTGTTTAAATATAAATCATAACCCCCAAGTTTAAGACGCATTTTCTTTTCAAGTATTGCGGCAATCAAAAGAAGCCTATTGTAATCCATACCATTTGCAACCCTGCGGGGAATAGGGAAATAGGTAGGCGTAGCAAGCGCCTGCACCTCTATAAAAATGGGGAGCGTCCCTTCTACGATTGCAGTAATGGTAGAGCCTATCGGCAAACTTCCTCCTTCGGATATGAAGGCAAGTGACGGATTTTTTACTTCTACAAGCCCCTTCTCCCGCATTTCAAATATCCCCGCTTCATTTGTCGTGCCGAAACGGTTTTTTACGCTGCGGAAAAGCCTCATCACATCCATCCGTTCCCCTTCTATATAAAAAACGCCATCTACTATATGCTCAACAGTTTTCGGGCCGGCAATGCCGCCCTTCTTTGTTACATGCCCGACAAGTATAATCGGAATATCGTACTGCTTTGCAATCTCAGTGGCAATGCGCGTGCATTCCCTGACCTGAGAAACAGAACCTGGGGCACCGGGGGCAAACTTTGTTTGCATTGTTTGCACAGAATCGATAATGGCAAGGCCGGGTTTTTCCGAAAGAACGGTAGCCTTTATCTTTTCCATATCTTGCTCAATAAGTATCAATAAGTTTTCAGCATCTATCCCGAGTCTTCTTGCACGCATCCTTATCTGAAGATATGATTCCTCTCCTGAAACATAAAGTACTTTCCCGCTGCTAGCGAGGATTCCTGCAACCTGCAAAAGGAGCGTAGATTTCCCGATGCCGGGCTCCCCGCCTATTAAAATAATAGAGCCCCTGACAATACCACCGCCAAGGACTCTGTCGAACTCTTTCAATCCTGTTTCTATACGTTTTTCCGAAAGCTCCACGTTTTGCGAAGCAATAGAAACAGGCTTTGAGGGCAAAGTTTTTTCTTCATTATTCTCCCCTCCTACTTCTACCTCCACAAAACTGTTCCAATTGCCGCATTCAGGACATCTGCCGAGCTTTATCGGGGATCTGTATCCGCATACAGTACATACATATTCTTTACTCTTCTTTTTCCCCATCGGTTTTATTCTTTAATTGCGGGAAAAGTATTACTTCTCTTATAGATTCTTTTCCGCTGAGAAGCATAACAAGCCTGTCAATTCCTATACCAAGGCCCCCTGTAGGCGGAAGGCCATATTCCATTGCCTCAACATAATCAATATCCATAACATGTGTTTCTTCTTCTCCTGCACTCTTTGCCTTTGCCTGTTCTTCAAAACGTTCAAGCTGGTCAATCGGGTCATTCAATTCCGAGAATGCATTTGCAAGCTCCATCCCGCCGATAAACATTTCAAACCTCTGAACAATATGAGGGTCGGTATCGCTTCTTCTTGCAAGAGGAGAAATTTCAAGTGGGTAATCAAAAACAAAAGTCGGCTGAATGAAGTTTACTTCCACCTTTTTATCAAAAATCTCATTTACGGCATTCCCGAACGTAAGCGGTTTATTCATCTTGATGTTAAGTTTTGCAAGAGTTTCCTTAACTTTTTCCGTATCCCTGAGCTCATTCATCGAAACGCCTGCATATTGTTCAAACGCATCTTCAAATCGAATCCGCTTGAATGGTGTTTTTAACAAGATTTCATTTCCTTTAAAATAAACAACATCGGTTCCCGTTGCATTTATCGCAGCAGCGTGTATAAGTTCTTCAATCAGCACCATCATCTCTTCGTAATCGGCATACGCCCAGTATGCTTCTATCATCGTAAATTCCGGGTTATGCTTTACCGATATACCCTCGTTTCTGAAATTCCTGTTCAGTTCAAATATTTTTTCGAAACCGCCGACTATGAGCCGCTTAAGGTACAGTTCAGGTGCAATCCTCAAATACATATCCTGGTCAAGTGCCTTATAGTGGGTAACAAAAGGTTTTGCCGTTGCACCCCCTGGAACAGGCTGAAGCATCGGGGTTTCTACTTCAAAGAAACCTTTGTTTTTCAAAAATGCCCTGATTTCATCAATTATTCTGCTTCTCGTAATAAATATTTGCATAGATTCTTCATTGGAAATGAGGTCAAGGTAACGTTTTCTGAAACGTATTTCCTGGTCTTTCAACCCGTGCCACTTCTCCGGAAGCACTCTTATCGCTTTGGAAAGAAGCTCAAAATCTTTTACCTCCACTGTGATTTCGCCGGTATGGGTTTTGAAGAGCTGTCCCTTCACTCCGATTATATCGCCGGCATCTATTACTTTTTTAAAGAATTTATACTTTTCCTCCCCGAGGTTGTCATACCGAAAATAAAGCTGAATTTTCCCGCTGAAATCTTTAAGTACAACAAATGCTGCCTTTCCGTGCCCGCGGATTGCCATAACTCTGCCCTTCGCCTGCACTTCTTCGTCTTGAAGGTCCTCAAATTTATCTTTCAGGGTTTTATTTGTATATTTTGTGAGAAACTTGTGGCCGAATGGGTTTATACCCATTGCTTTCAAATTCAGCACAAGTTCTTTTCTTTTTTTTTCAATATCGTTTAACGTATGTTTTTCCATTTTTTATCCCTTTTTAATATTAAGAATTTTGTACTTTACAGTCCCTTTGGGTACTTTTACTTCCAATATATCTCCTATTTTATGCTTTATTAAGGCACTGCCCACAGGAGATTTCCAGGAAATTTTCCCGCTAAGAGGGTCAGATTCAAGCCTGCCAGTAATAAAAAACTTCATTTTCTTTTTTCGAGAAAGGTCCTCCACTGTAACTCTGCAGCCCACATTTACTTTATCCAATTCAAGCCCTGCCTCATCAATAATTTCAGCATGTTTTAGTTCTGCTTCCAACCGTACAATTTCACTTTCAAGAAATGCTTGCTCGTTTTTTGCTTCATCATATTCTGCATTTTCGGAAAGGTCACCAAATGCAATAGCTTGCTTTATCTTTTCAGAAACCTCTTTCCTCTTTTCTGTTTTTAAGTATTCAAGTTTCTTTCTTAATTCTTCATAACCCTTTTGAGAAACAACAAAAGCATCATTTCCTATCATCTCTTCTTCTCTCATACTACACCTCCTTATGCTGATGAAATATCTCCTTCAGCAGGTTTTCCATTTCATATTTTGTACTTATTGTATTTAATTGCGCCCTATAATGTGAAGCACCTTTCATACCTTTTATATAGTGCGCAACAATTTTACGCATTTCTTTAATCCCTCTTTCTTCACCTTTATCGCGAATTTCAAGTTCTATGTGTCTCAATATTATATATAATTTATCTTTTAATGAAAGAGTTAATTTGATATTCGTTTTAACGTAGTTATTTGCTGACTTTATAAAGTGCGGCGCACCCAAAGTTGCCCTTCCGGCCATCACATAATCTGCGCCTGTTTCTTGAAACATACGCAAAACATCCTCTTCACTTTGAATACCTCCGTTACCTATAACCGGAATATGAACGCTTTCCTTTAATCTTCTTATGCTTTCCCAGTCCTCCGATTCTTTTTTGAAGTATTCTTCAACCGTTATCCCGTGCAGGCAAATAGCATTTACCCCTTCGTTTTCCGCAATTTTTCCCATTTCCAATGTAACATCTTCCCCTTTTGAAAAACCTTTCCGTATCTTTATAGTCAAAGGGATTTTTATCGCTTTTCTCACAGCTCTGATAATTTTTTGGGTAAGCTTTAAATCTTTTAACAAAGCCGCACCTGCACCGCTTTTTATGATTTTAGCCGTCGGGCAGCCCATATTTATATCCACAAGGTCAAAACCTTTTTCCTCCGCAAAAGCAGCTGCGTGTGCAAGCTTATCGGGATTGCTTCCGAAAATCTGAATGCCTATCGGGCGCTCCTCCTCGTAAAACCGCAAAAGGCTGAGAGTTTTCTCGTCCTTATAAAAAATGCCCATACTGCTCACCATTTCAGTATAAACAATTCCCGCAGAGAAGCTTTTAACGATCCTCCTATAAGCAGAATCAGTAAAACCTGCGAGAGGGGCAAGGAGTATTCGCGGCTCTACTTTAATTCCCCCTATTTTGGAGCTTATAAATTGCATACATCCCTTTAAGCGTGAGTCCTTTATCAAAAACTTCTATTCTTTTGCTTACACCTTTCATTACATGAGAAATACCACCTGTTGCAACTACTCTTAACGGTCCCCCGAGCTCCTTTTCCACTTCATCTACAATCCTGTCCACCATCCCGGCAAGCCCGAGCACTATTCCAGATTGCATTTCTGTCACAGTATCTTTTCCTATGGCACTTTGGGGCTTTGAAAGCATAATGCGAGGCAGCTTTGCCGTTTTTACAAACAGAGCGTTTGCTGCAGAAATAATGCCGACACTGATAGGGCCACCTACGAAAAGACCTTCTTTTGTAATAATATTAAATGCTGTTGCCGTCCCAAAATCTACGACACATACATTATCACGAGGGAAAATCCCCCTGCCTCCGGAAACATCGCAAAGCCTGTCCGTACCAACAAGCTCCGGCTCATCCACAGATAGGGCAAACCCAAGCTTTACGTGAGGGGTTATAACAAATGCCTCTCTTCCGAGTAGTTTCAGGGAAGCACTTTTAAAAATCGGGATAAGCGGAGGAACAACGGAAGAAATAACAAAATCTTCTATCTCGTTTTTGTTTATGTTTTCCTCCTTCATAAAAAGACTGATAAGGAGCTTGTACTCATCGGATGTGCGTCCCCTGTCCGTAGCAATTCTAAAGACTTTTTTAATATCCCCTCTGTCTATAAACCCAATAACAATATTTGTATTTCCTATATCAGCTGTAATAATCATTATTTACCCCCTGAGCAATTCTTTTATATTGCCAATATGTTTTCTCATTGCCTCCCCACCTGTTTTTATATACTCCATATTATTGGAGAAATCAAGTGTTTCGGCATTTATATGAGAGTTAACCACGTAATCTGCTTCTTTGAGTTCCTTTCTATAAAGATATTCTAGCGTAATTTGATAAGCACGCCATGCCATATCTAAAGGTGTTTTAATGTCTTTTTCATCTTTATATTCCACCGGCGGGTTTACATCTACCGCAACAACCACTTCAGCACCCATATCACGCACAGCAAAGGAAGGCGCGTTGCTTGCAACCCCTCCGTCAACAAGCAGCATATCACCGTATCTTACAGGCTCAAAAACAAGCGGAATAGACATTGATGCGCGCACTGCCATATAAACCTTGCCTTTATTTAATACAACTCGTTTGCCGCTTAAAATGTCCGTTGCAGTACAGGCAAACGGAATTTTGAGTTTGTCAAAACAAACATCTCCTATTAACTGTTTTAACATATACTGAACTTTGCGCCCACTGTCCAACGCTTTCTTGCGTGCAAGGTAATTCAAAGAAATCCCTACGCTGAAATATTTCATAAATTTTATATTGGTCTTTTCAAGTTTCTGCACCCTATACAACGGATATTTTTTGTCAAGTACGTTTCCGAAAACAAAATCTTTGACAAAGTCCTCCATCTGCTTTACGGTGGTACCGCTCGCATATATCCCCCCGATAATTGCGCCCATAGACGCACCGCTTATATAGTCAGGTGTAAGCCCGTTCTCTTCTAAAACTTTAAGCACCCCTATGTGGGCAAGGCCTCTCGCCCCGCCTCCGGAAAGTACAAGACCAAATTTTTTCATAACTATCTCCTTTCGCTAAAAAAGCAAAATAAACGCACGTTTTGTTCTAATAAGCACTATATATTAGAACGGGCTATTCTTCAAAAATTATAGTAATCTCCTTTTTGTCCGGATCCCATTCCACTTTGCAGCCAAGTGTTTGCATGACAAAACGTATCGGCACCATCGTCCTGTTGTTTATAATAATCGGCGCAACATTATGATTACCGTCGTCGATCCAACGCTTTATTCCATTTACACTTGCCCTGGGGTTATCGATTTGCATCACAATGTAAATTGTATAAGTGGGAGGTGCAGGCGGAGGCTCTCTTTTTGTAAGAGTAATAGCGATAGTTTTAGTTGGGGCATCCCACTCTACATCCCCACCAAGTGCCTCGACAATTGCACGTATGGGAACGACCGTTCTACTCCATTTTGAAATAATAACCGGCACCGTACCGCGCCCGGGATCTATCTCTTGACTCACTCCGTCAACTTCCATAAAGGGCTCGCCTATTTTCATAACAATGGTTTCAAGTACTTTTATGTCAAGCGATATTACATTTGACCAGGGAGACCTTATCTTGTTTTTCAATGCCCTTACCCTCACAAAATATTTTCCGGAGATGAGGTCTTTTTTACCTATAATATATGGGGGCTTATCGATGTTTTCATCCCTTACAACAGCATAAAAGAGCTTATCCGTAGCAAACTGCACTTCATACCCTTCTGATAAAGGAGTTTCTTTAAAATTAATACTATATGGAAAAGTAGTAATTTCAGTTTTCGGCTGGGTTAGCAGTGGGGCATTAAAATCATTTGACACTTTTACTTCTTTTGCCTGGTAAATCTCGCTTGTTTCCGTATCCTGAGCGAATGCAACAACATAAAGTTCATTTTGATTATAGTTGTTAAGTATTCCAAAACTCGCGTTTTCTTCAAAAGAATCCGAGCTTTCTCCAAATTTTTTGATTTTTCTCACAACAAATCTATATGTTTTACCTTTGTATTGTACATTGTCCTCTACGAGAAGCACAAACAAGTTCAAAGAATTTTTTCCGCTATTTTTCCCTACAATTTCCACATTTACATCATTATTTGCTATAAATGTGTCTATTTTTGAGAAATTCACAGTAGGTACTTTTTCGGAATCGGAAACCGCACGACTTAACCCCACGGATTTAATCTGGCTTGTTCCTATAAATTTATACTTGCCGTTTACAAGCGCTGTCGGCGTTCCGGTTACTCCGTAAAAATATCCCCTGTTCGTTGTGTCCTTCGTTGCAAAAGGGTCGCCTAGGTGGTATGCCACAAATATAAACTTTCCGTTTTCCGATGCAAACTCATCAGATACGGCTTTTTCGGCAGCAGGACAAAAAGTGCACCACGTTGCAGTAAAAAGCTCCACCATAGAAACTCTGCTTTCTGAGCTCGATACGGCATCCCTTGCACTGCCGAAAACAGGAAGCACTAAAGCTACAATCATTAAAAAAATTACAAATTTCTTTATCTTCATTTTTTGTTCTCTCTGCAATTCATTGTAACTTGTATTTTACACCATCAAAAATTATTTGTCAAGGAAATTATGTTTAAGAGGTTTTTATGGTAAAATAAATATATGAAAGTGATTGTCGGAATGAGCGGGGGAGTAGACAGCAGCATAGCCGCATACCTGCTAAAGAGAGAAGGATACGAGGTAATTGGCGCATATTTCAAGATGCTTGATGAGGATAAAGGATATGAAGAGGCACAAAACATAGCCTTGCAGCTGAATATTCCCCTCATAAAAATAGATATAAGAAAAGATTTCAAAAATGAAATAATAAAAGATTTCATATCACAATACAAGGGAGGGTTTACTCCAAACCCCTGTGTTAAGTGCAACGAAAAAATGAAATTCGGTTTGGCATTTGACAAAGCTCGTGACATAGTAGGGAATGCTTTTTTTGCCACGGGGCATTATGCAATCATAGAGAAAAATGATAGGATGCACCTAAAAAAAGCGAAGGATGGGGTAAAAGACCAATCGTATATGTTATGGCGGCTGAAACAGAACCAGCTAAAAAAAACACTGTTTCCACTCGGTACATTTACGAAAAAAGATATTTATAAGATTGCGGGAGAAACAGGGCTTAAAATCCCTCAAAAAGAGAGCCAGGACATATGTTTCATAAATGGTAAATTAAGAAGTTTCCTCAAAAAGTATCTGAAAGAAAAAAGGGGAGAAATTGTGGATGTAAGCGGGACAATATTGGGGGAGCACGCAGGCGCATACTTTTATACAGTAGGCCAAAGAAGCGGGTTGGGCATTTCACACAAAGAACCGCTTTACGTTGTGAGAATAGACATAGAAAGAAACAGGGTTGTTGTAGGGAAACGCGAAGAATGTTATTTCAAGTTTACGGAACTCACCGACACAAACTTTATTGAACAGTGGAGCGGCAAGGAAAGAAAGCTCGCGGCAAAAGTACGATACAGGGCAAAAGAATCTCCCTGTATATTGAGGGAAACAAACGGAAAAATTTTAGTGGAGTTTTCGGAAAGCCAGTTTGCAATAGCACCGGGGCAAAGCCTTGTAATGTATAAGAAAGATTACGTTTTTGGCGGGGGCATTATCAAAAAAGCGTATTGATTATTCACTTTTTAAAAACCGGTGTATAATTTACTTAAATAAATTATTTGGGAGGTAATAATGAAAATTGCACAAAGAAATCTTATATGGCAGGATTTCAAACGGCTGCACAAAGAAGATTTACTTACTGAGCCGGACGTTGAAGACCTTCTATTTATGCAAACCATAGAAGGACATTCCCACAATGGAGATGGCGCTTTTAGGGGGCAGAAATTTGTTGATACCACAATGAATGATATCACCGAGGCGCTGGGCAGGGATATATTTGTCGTACGCTCCGCACGCCAGCTACTTATTGATGAAATATACGAATATGCAGAAAGAGTAATAGATGGCGAGCACCTCACCCATCTTACAAATAAGAGGGGAAAACCCTTAATGCGCTGCCCGCTATTTCTTGAGTGGGAGGTAAACCCGGAAGATGTTTTGAGGGGACTATACTTAGGCGGGCTGATGGATGATTTTTCCGTAAGAAAAAAAGTAAACGAAAAATTCCACACCAATATGGGCGGCGGAAAACCATACCTCATCGACTTCAGAGTAATGGAAAGGATGGGCCTTGACGGAGAAGCTCTTGCACACGGAAATCACGAAGATAAAATTGAGGAATACAAAGAAAAAGGGCTTATTATAGATTCTGCAAATGTAGATTACCTGAGGCATTCAAGTATCCGTTTCCAGTACATAAGGCACAGGAAAGGTTTGGGTGTTTCCGACGATGCTGCAATGGTGGTAGGCGGGCTGCTCTATAATCTCAGCGTGGGGCTCGGCGCATACCTTGCAGATGCAATAGACACATTGGACAAATTCTCACTTAAGTTTATTGAGCAAGACGACAGGCTTGCACATATTATAGCTAAAGATTTTAAGGAACTAAACATTTCTGAAGACGAAGCGCTTTCATTCATATACCTTATCGCAATACCTGAGGAAATGGAACATAAAGTCCCTGACTGCTCGCAACGCTACTTCCTTCAGATTGATAAAGAAACAAACATCACTGCTCTTGAATCTCATTACCGTTTTCTCACAGGCAAACCCTACCCGTTTTTCAAAATTTCATACGAACGAGTAGAAAATGCAGAATTCTATAAATACATAAAGAAACATATAGAAAATTTCAAAAAGAATGGCGTTTAAGGACATAAAAGGGCAAGAATTTGCTGTAAATTACCTCAAACAGATTATTTTGAAAGAGCGCATCCCGCCGACACTGCTATTTGTTGGAAAAAAGGGGACCGGGCGTTTCCTTACGGCACTCACGTTTGCCAAAGCATTAAATTGCAAAAACGAAACAAATGACAGTTGCGACAAATGCGACAGCTGCGTTGCAATTCAGAGCGGAGTTCACCCGAATGTGAAGGTAATGGGACGAAAAGAAGAGAGAATTGCAATTAATGATATAAGGAATATGATAAGTTCCTCTTTTGTTCCATTAAAAAACGGTTTTAAGGCAAACATCATAGACAACGCAGACAAAAGCACTATTCAGGCCTTCAACAGTATGTTAAAATATCTCGAAGAGCCGCCGGAAAATACTGTAAACGTACTCATTGCACAAGACGAAAACACAATCCCGGAAACAATCCGCTCGCGTTCGGTAAAGATAAAGTTTAACCCGCTTCCTGTAAAAATAATTGAGGAAATCTTAAAAGAAAGAGGCATAAGCAGCGATAGGGCATACCTCGTTTCACATATCGCAAACGGAAGCCTTAACGAAACGGACAGATTTACAAGGAACGAATTCCTTACAAACAGAAAAGAATTTATACTGGCCATCCTCAAATTTCTTAAGAACGAGGAAACAGTCCCCGCCCTACTCTCCAAATGGAACACGCTATATCCGGATTTATCACAAAAGGATAGCACGGAAAAATTCTTTGATACTGTTTCCCAAATCATAAGAGACATACTGCTTATCTCTATATTGAAGGAAAAAGAGAATATAGTAAATATAGATTTTTCAGGATATATCGCAGAACGGTTTTCCATTATCAGAAAGAGCGCGCTTGAGAAAATATTTGATATAATAAACACCGAGAAAGAGGCACTTTTGACAAATGCTAACGCTCAGTATATTATGATGGATGGAATTTTTAGGATAAAAGAGGTGATTAAATGAATATAACCGAAGAAAAAGTAAAACTTATAGGCGTAGCTTTCAGAAAAAATATGAAAACTTTTTTTCTGCCGAAACCGCATTTTTCCGTAAAGCTTTTTGATAAAGTAGTCGTGAAAGCAAACGGAAACTTAAAAATTGCAACTGTGCGCAGGCCTCTTATAGAGCTCGACGTAAAGCGGTGGGATATTATACGTTCAAGAGATATAATCGGGCACGTGTTAAGAAAGGCCAACGATAGAGACCTTAATTACCTTAATAAATTAGAAGAAAAAGAAAAAAAGGCGTTTGATATATGCAGAAAAAAAATAAGAGAATACAATTTGCCAATGCACCTTGTAGAATCAGAATGGAATGACAAGGAAAAGAAATTCATATTTTACTTTACCGCGGAATCACGCGTTGATTTCAGGGAGCTTGTAAAAGATCTCGTAAAAACATTCAACTGTAAGATACAGCTCTGGCAGGTAGGCGCAAGAGACGCGATAAAATACTTCGGAGGATACGGCCCCTGCGGGCTTCCCCTCTGCTGCACAAATTCTTTAAGGCAGCTTGAAAGTGTAGAGTTATCATTTGCAAGAATGCAGAACCTCCCCTTGAATACAGCAAAAATCACGGGCGTCTGTGGAAAACTCGTATGCTGTTTGCGTTATGAGCTTCCGCAAAACCAAAAAGAAGAGAAAAAGAATGACAAAAGCAATTAGAATAGGCATTATAGGGCAATCCGA
>WFSP01000065.1 GCA_015485995.1 Caldisericales bacterium
ACTATAAAGTTTACAAACGGAACTATTATCAGAATGCCCCACCAATCAGGCTTACCGCGTGCCGCAGCAATCTTCATCCATACGATTACGCCTATAACGATATTAACGACAGGAATAAGGAAAAGCAAAAACCACCATAGCGGCTCCTCCGCAATTTGCAACATTAAAAAAACATTTACGATTGGCACCCAAGCAAACCACGCATTTTCAGAGTGCCCGGTTTTCTGAGCAATTACATACAAACTGTAAGAAAAATACAAATAGAAAACAATCGATGTGATCCACGCAAAGGTGGAAGGAAAATAATTTGTGTGCATAAAGCCCTCCTTTATTTTTAAATTACACTACAATAGTATAATAAAGCATAAATGTATGCAAAGCATATGCAGATACAAACTTGATTTTTTGCTACAATCAATTAATATAATGAAAACCGGAGATTATGGAGGTGGGTAGTGAAAAAAAATAAATGGGCATTATTACTGTTTTTAGCGTATATTACAGGTTTTATCTTGTATTTTATCCCTAATTTTAAGGACATTGGTGGTGGAATTTTGATAGCAGCAATCATACTGCATATTATTTATACATTTTCCCCGCACCAACGCGCTGCCGTTAGTATGCTTAATGCGAGGCGTGCAACTGAATTAGGAAATATAGACAAGGCATATCAATATATTCAACAGTACTTAAGGCTTAGTAAGGACAAATTGTTAATTGGTTATTTGCTCAGCACTTCTAAAAAGTCAAAAGGATATTACGAAAAACTTGCTTCCACGCTCGAGGATGACCTAAATAAAAATGATACACCTATCTTTAGGTATCTCACTGCAAGCGTTTATTATAGCATTAGCAATTTGGAAAAAACAATAGAAATTCTGAAAGGAATTCCTGAGGATAAGCTTGATATTGAAACTGTACGCCTATTAGGAACTGCTCTTTTTGAAAATAAAAATTTTGATGAAGCAATTAAGGTATTTAAATTAAAGGAAAGAAGAGAAGGCACTCCTACACCTGAGGAACTTAATATACTACTGGGAATAGGGTTGGTTTATGCAGAAAAGGACGATATGGACGAAGCAGAACGTTACTACAGAAAAGTTCAGAAATTTAACCCTGCATTCCCGGAACTCTCGACATTAAAGAAGAAAATATTTCCTGATGAAGAAAATTAGCATTGTAGGGCTGCTTAACCTAAACGCTCTTTTTTTGTTTGACAAGTTTAACAAGAATTTCGAAAATACAGTAAATGCCGCATACAAAATAAACGAAGACGGGGCTAACTCCGTAGTTGTTTGGGGCAACACCTTTAAAACACGCCTTAAAGTCTATGAGTACTTAAAAGGTAGATTGGATATTCCGGTAGTTCCATTTGTTTCTTCCGAAACACAGTTTGCAGAGATTCTAAATGAAAAAAGAGTTTTCGCTAAAAAAGATTTTCCTGAAACAATCTTTGCGCTAAGACCTAAAAGTATAAACTTTTTAGAAGAAAAAATTTCCGACGCGGTCCTGATAACTAACAAAGATATAACAAAAGTTTTCAAAACTACTCCGGATTTTATACCTGAGTATGCTACTATTACCGCCTTCAGGCTATGCGAATTGAGCTACAAATTTTTGATTACTGAAGAAGTACTTAGTGCCCGGAAGGGCACTAAGCTATGTAAAAAATTATTTTAAGATTTTCTTTATTGATTCTTTGAATGGTTTACGTAAAACACCCTTGTCTGTAATAATCGCATCTATTAAAGCATTAGGCGTTACATCAAACGCAGGGTTATACACCTGTATTCCTTCAGGTGCAATTCTTTTACCACCACAATGCGTTACTTCTTCAGAGTTTCTTTCCTCTATCGGAATTTCCACACCTCGTTCTATTGCGGGGTCAATTGTTGAAATAGGGGCGGCAACATAAAAAGGAATCTTATGATACATAGCAAGAATAGAAAGTGTATATGTTCCAATCTTATTCGCAGTATCCCCATTTGATGCAATTCGGTCGGCTCCAACTACAATCCCGTCTACAAGTCCCTTACTCATAATAAACCCACTCATATTGTCAGTAATAAGATGAAACGGAATACCGGCTTCTTTAAGCTCAAGCGCAGTAAGCCGCGCACCCTGAAGATAGGGACGCGTTTCCAAAGCAATTGCCTTAATATCACTATACTTTTCAAAGGACCTTCGTATTACTGAAAAAGCAGTTCCGTACTTAACCGTTGCAAGCGCTCCAGTATTGCAAATTGTCATTATAGTATCGCCATTCTTAAAAAGCGAAGAGCCATATTCTCCTATACTGAAATTTCTATCTGCATCTTCTTTCTCCATAGCAATTGCTTCTGAGAGAATTGCTTTCTTGACTTCGCTTATAGGTTTATCCGCAAGTTTATCTGCAAACTCTACTATTCTTGCAGTTGCCCATTTTAAGTTTACAGCCGTCGGCCTTGAGGCATCAAGATACTTTTTAGACTCTTTCAGTTTTTCAAAAAATAAACCTTTTTCTTCAGGTATATTCTTAATACCCAAATACATCCCATAAGCAGCTGCTACACCTATTGCAGGTGCACCTCTAATCTTCATTTTGTTTATTGCTTCCCATACATCTTCTATTGTTTCACAGGGAACATCAATAAATTCAAAAGGGAGTTTTCTCTGATCCAGAATATGAAGTACTCCCTTTTGAAACTGTAAGGACCTAACTTCCATCCTTATACAACCTTATATTTCTTTAGACAATCCGTGCAAACCCAGGCAACCTTAACTTTACCATTAATATTTACCTTTGCTTTATGCAGGTTCGGCAGGTATCTCCTTTTTGTTTTTCTATGGGAATGGCTTATATTATTGCCAACCATAGGACCTTTTCCGCAAATCTCGCATTTCCTGCTCATTATTTACCTCCTAAACCTAAATTTAACCTTTACATTTTAAACAAATTTTCTTTTAATGCAATAGTTTGTTATAATATTATTGCTTAAGGAGGTAAATATGGGAAAAATAATAGTTTCAAAAAATGTTTTAGCAAAACTTGCTGCATTAATAACTATGGAATGCTATGGAGTAGTAGGGCTTGTACCTGTCAGTTTTACCGGAAGAGTTCTATCGTTATTAGGCAAACCCGACCTTACAAAGGGCATTAATGTAAAAATAGACGGGAAACAAGTATATTTCGAGATATACGTAGTTTTGCAGAATGGAGTAAAAGTTTCTGAAGTAGCCAAAACAATAATAAATCAGGTAAAATATAAATTAAATAAACTCACTGGTATAAAAAATATTGAAATTAAAGTTATAATCGCTGGCGTTAAACGGGAGGGCTAAAGTGGAATTGCTTAGACTTATGGAATTTAAAAAAATGTTTGAGGGTGCACTAATAAACCTCGGCAATAAAAAAGATATAGTAAATAAACTAAATGTGTTTCCTGTGCCGGATGGCGACACCGGAACGAATATGTTCCTTACGCTAAAAACCGCAATGGACGAAACCAAAAAGCATAACCCTGCTGACTTAAAGGAATTCGGTAAAGCAATTTGTGAAGGCGCCTTAATTGGAGGAAGAGGCAATTCAGGAGTGATATTATCACAAATATTCAAAGGATTTTTCGATTATATCGACGGCAAAGAAGAAGTTTCAATACCAGAATTTTCAGAAGCTTTGCTAAACGGGTCAAAAACTGCATACAAGGCCGTAATAAAACCCGTGGAAGGCACAATTCTTACGGTAATGAGCGCTATTGCTAAAAAAGCCATCGTACTTAGCAGAAATGAAACGAGCTTTAAAAATTTAATAAAAGAACTACTAAAAGAGTCCCAAATAGTTCTTGAAAATACTCCCGAGCTTTTGCCTGTATTAAAAGAAGCCGGTGTTGTTGACTCAGGAGGCCAGGGACTTGTATTTATAACAGAAGGTATGCTTATGGGGCTTGAAGGCAACATAAAAATAGAAAAAACATTTGAAGAGGAGATAGAAGAAATGGATAGAACAGCCCTTGGTGGAAAGCTTGAATTCAAATATGATACAGTGCTATTAATTGTGTCTTCTACTATAATTCCGGAGCAACTTCAAAATGACCTAAGGCAATTTGGGGACAGTATAGTTGTGGCTAAAACAGGAAACCTTACGAAAGTTCATGTTCATTCCAACGAACCCTACAAAGTGATGGAATTTGTGATGAAATATGGCGAACTGCGTGAAGCCCGTATAGAAAATATGCAGGAGGAGCAAGAAGCGTTCTTGAAAATGGCCACCCCGTCGGCTCCGGGAACTACCGGCATAAAGAAACCGTTCTGCATAATCTCTGTTTCACAGGGAGAAGGCTTTGACGATATATTTGCCAGTATAGGAGTTGATGTTATTGTAAGTGGCGGGCAAACTATGAACCCCTCAATTAACGACATACTTTCAGCAGTTGCAAAATGCAAGAAAGATAAAGTTATAATTTTCCCTAACAATTCAAATATTATCCTTGCGGCAAAAGAGGCAGCTAAACTTTCAAAAGGGAAAAAAGTAGTAGTGCTACCTACAAAAAATATGGTGCAGGCAATTCCAATTGTTCTATCCTTCAATGCAGAAGAGGGATTTGGAAAAAATATAGAAAGAGCCAATGAAATGCTAAAGGAAATTCATTCATTTGCAGTAACCTACTCAGTTAGAGATACCGTATTAAAAGGAATGAAATTAAAAAAAGGAGATATTCTTGGCGCTGCAGATGGAGAAATTGTGTTGAAAGGTAACGACCCGGATAACGTTTTAACCGAACTATTCAAAAAGTATAAAAAAACGATAGAGGATTACGAAGTTGTAGGCATATATTACGGCAGAGGAGTAAAGAAAGAAAGGGCAGAAAAGTTAGGAGAGCAGATCGAAAAAATGTTTTCAGATATCGAAGTGGATGTTTCTTACGGGGGACAACCTTTCTATTTTTATTTAATTTCTATAGAATAAGAGGAAAAAAATGGAAAAATATGTTGAATTCATAAAGGACAAAACCACATTCAAACCAGATTTTGCAATTATCATTGGTTCCGGGCTTGGGTCAATTACAAAAAAAATAAAATTGCAAGAAAAGTTTTCTTACAAAGATATTCCAGATTTCCCGGTATCTACGGTGGCAGGTCACAAAGGAGAGCTCCTCTTAGGAGAGCTTGCCGGAAAAAAAGTATCGGTATTCAACGGCAGGGTTCACTTTTATGAAGGGTATAATATGAAAGATGTTACTAAAAATGTCAGGCTTGCTGCAGGAATAGGTGCAAAAAACCTAATCATAACTAATGCATCAGGGGCAGTAAACAGCAGCTTGGAAGTTGGAGATATAATGTTGATAAATGACCATGTTAATTTTATTTTTGCGGAAAATCCATTGCGCGGGGAAAAAGGAAATGAACGTTTCGTGGATATGGTAAACACATACAATAAAACATATATCACTAAAGTGAAGAAAATTGCTCGTGAACAAGGGATAAATGTAAGAGAAGGAGTATACTGCGCAGTTTCAGGGTCAAATTATGAAACCATAGCCGAACTAAAACTGATGAATCGGCTTGGAATAGATGCAGTCGGGATGTCAACAGTGCCTGAGGCAATAGTTGCCCGTTTTTTCAAGATGAATGTTTTAGGTTTTTCCTGCATTACCGACTCAGTATTTTCATCAGGAGAGGTTTCTCATGAAGAAGTAATTCAAGTAGCAGGAAAATGTGGAATAAAAATAGAAACGTTAATTGAAGAATTCTTGAGGGAGGCTTAAAAAATGAATATTGTGGACATCATTGAAAAGAAAAAACAGGGCGACTTACTCACAGGTACGGAAATTAGTTATATTGTTCAAGGATATTCGAAAGGTGAAATACCTGACTATCAAATTTCTTCCCTGCTTATGGCAATTTGGTGCAAAGGAATGAATAAGAAAGAAACTGCAGAACTTACGCTTTCGATGGTAAGAAGTGGGAAAACAATAGACCTAACAAAAATAAAAGGCATTAAAGTTGACAAACATAGCTCAGGTGGAGTTGCAGATACGGTTTCCCTTCCACTTGTTGCACTTGTTGCAGCAAACGATGTACCAGTTGCAAAAATGTCAGGTAGAGGATTAGGGCATACGGGCGGCACAATAGACAAACTCGAATCAATTCCTGGGTTTAAGGTAGAAATCCCTATCGAAGAATTTATAGAAATCGTAAACAGGGTCGGGGGAGCAATTGTTGCACAAAGCGGAGAGCTTGTCGTTGCAGATAAAAAAATGTATGCATTGAGAGATGTAACCGGAACCGTAGACAGTATTCCACTCATTGCATCCAGCATTATGAGCAAAAAAATTGCTGCGGGTGCCGATGCAATAGTTCTCGATGTAAAAGTTGGGGATGGTGCTTTTATGAAAAACATTGAGGATGCAAAAGAACTTGCAAAAACAATGGTAGAAATCGGGGATTCTGTTGGCAGGGAAACAGTTGCCTATATCACAGATATGAACCAACCCTTAGGAGATGCAATAGGCAATTCAATAGAGGTAGAAGAAGCAGTAAGTGTGTTAAAGGGAAAGGGCGACAAAAGATTAGTAGAAGTAATAAAAACCCTTGGGGGAGAAATGCTCTATCTTGGAGGAAAAGCAAAAAATAGCAAAGAAGGAAAGTCTATGATAGAAAAATCAATTCAAGATAAAACAGGGCTTAAAAAGTTTGGAGAAATTATCAAAACACAAGGCGGAAATCCAAGCATTGTAGAAGACTTCTCGCTTCTTCCGCAGGCAAAGTTTAAAATACCAGTAACGGCAAAAGAGGATGGCCACATAAAAGAAATGGAAACAGAAGCAATTGGAAAACTTGCTGCATTTCTGGGTGCAGGCAGAACAAAAAAGGGTGACAAAATCAATCTTGCCGTAGGAATAATCTTACCAAAAAAGGTTGGCGATTTTGTTAAAAAAGGTGAGCAAATCGCCACGATTCTTTCAGATGACAAAGATAAGGGCGAAACGGCCGCAAAAAAGCTTTTGGAGCTTATTAAGTTCAGCAAAAATCCTGTAAAACCGCTGCCGCTTGTATATTATAAAATTTCAAAAGAAGGTATAGAAAAATTATTTAATGAATAAAAACACGGTGATACTCACGCATTCGGGAGCAGACCTGGATGCAATAAGTTCAATGTTTGCTGCCGGGAAGCTGTACCCCGGCGCTTTTCTTATCCACCCCGGCTCTTTAGATACAAGTGCACAGAAAATGGTAAGCCTGTTTGGAGATAATTTACAGTTAATACGAGTCAGAGAGCTGCCTAATAGAATTAAACAGAATATTACAAGAGTTATAATTGTAGACACAAAAATTACGAATAGGATAGGAAACGGAAAAGAATTTCTTACTAAAAAAGATATGGAGATAATCGTATTCGACCATCATCCAGAATCTCGTTACGATATAAAAAAAGCAAAAATAATCTACAAAAATTATGGGGCAAATACAACAATACTAACCGAACTGCTAAAGAAAAAACACGTTGCTCTTACTTCCATAGAGGCAACTATCATTGCCCTTGGAATATATGAAGATACCGGTTCTTTTATGTTTCCCTCGGTGGCACATAACGATTTTGAGGCCGTGGCATTTTTATCGCTGTTTGGCATTAATATGAAAATTATAAGGCATTTTGTCTCTCCGTTTCTCAACGGAAAGCAACTTACCTTGCTCGAAGAATTAATATCAAATATGAAAGAGTATGACCTAAATGGCATAAAAGTAATAATTACATATGGAAAAGTAAACAAGTATATTCCCGGAATTTCTATCGTTACACATAGACTTCGAGAAATTGTGGACTCCGATATATTGTTTGTAATTACAGAAACGAGTAAGGGCACGTTTGTTACGGGAAGAAGTAACTCCCCGGAGTATAATGTAAAAAATGTCCTGGTTAAATTCGGAGGTGGAGGCCACATTACGGCCGCAACTGCATATTTAGAAGGGCAGGACATTAAAAAGACAAAAGAAGAGCTGCTTGACTCAATTCGACATACCGAGTTTCCAGCATTAAAGGCAGGAAATATTATGAGTTTCCCGGTAAAAGCAATTGATGCAAAAATGGGCATAAAGAAAGCGTTTAAAATTATGGCGCGGATGGGTTTCTCTGGCCTCCCAGTAATGGAAAAAGGAAAACCTATGGGCATTATATCCAAGAGAGATATAGAAAAAATTATGCTGGTGGAAAGAAGGGACAGGCCAGTAAAGCAATACCTCTCGCCAAACATTGTTAAAGTTCCCATCGGCGCAGATACGCGAGAAATAGAAGAACAAATGGTAACAAATAATGTGGGAAGAGTATTGGTAGAAAAAAACGGCAAAGTTGTTGGCATAATCTCACGAAGCGACCTTTTAAAAGCATTTTACAGAACCAGAAACAAAAATTATACATACGCTTCTACTATGGAGTTTCCTTCGAAAGAAGAAATAACAACTCTTATTAAAAAAAGTTTTCCAACCGATATCTTTAATATCATTGCATCATTTAATAAAATAGCATCTAAAACAGGACAGCGCATTTATCTCGTAGGCGGCGCAGTAAGAGATTTATTTCTTGGGGAAAAATGCGAGGATTTGGACTTTACGGTAGACAAGGATGCAATTATTTTTGCAAATGAGCTTTCAAAAAAAATGAAGTTAAATATCAAAACAAATCCGGAATTTGGAACAGCGCATCTAAAGTTTAAAAATTATACTTTTGACTTTGCCACAACAAGAAGAGAATATTACGAGAAAAAATCCATATTACCAAAAGTAGAGATTGCCTCTCTTAAAGATGACCTAAAAAGAAGAGATTTTACCATTAACGCATTGGCAGTTTCCTTAAACAAAAATGATTTTGGAAGGTTGTTCGACTTTTTTAGCGGATTTACTGACTTAAAAAAGAAAAATATTAGAGTATTAGATAGCCTGTCATTCATAGAAGACCCTTCCCGTTTGCTTAGGGCAATCAAATATGAATCAAGGTTCGGATTTAAACTTTCAAGGGATACAAAACAGCTTTTTTTAAATGCAGTAAATTTACACACGCTAAAAGTAAAAAAATCACAGAGGATTGTCGGTGAACTGTTAGAGCTGCTATCGGCAGAGTATACTCCGACCGCAATTATAAATATGGCAAACAGAGGGGTACTGTATGAATTTTTAGGAATAAAGAGGCTTTCGAGCAAAAGAAAAACAGCAATTTTATCAGCAGAAGAACTAATTAGAACTTTTGGCACAAACAGGCTCTATGTATATTTATTTGTTTTATTGTTTGGTAAAAAAGAAAAGGAAATTTCAGAAAGGCTTAACTATCTTTCAATAAAAAGTAAGACCATATCTAACTTAGTTTTAGCAGAAAAAATTTTCAAAAAATTTTCAAAACGGATAAAAATTATGGACAATGTTGAATTATTTTTTGCACTAAGAAAAATCCACGAACCATTTATCATAGGATATGCTGCATACGCAGAAATAGGAGTCAGAAAGCGACTTATCAGTTACCTAACGAATTTACGGCGTACTAAAGCCGAGCTAACAGGCAACGAATTAAAGGAAATTGGACTTAACGAAGGAAAACAGTTTTCAAAGATATTTGAGGAACTGATTGCACAGAGAATAAAAGGCAAGGTAAAAACCAAAGAGGACGAAATAAACTACATACTCAAAAACAAAAATAGGTTTGAATTCCGAAACAAATGAAACAATAAAAAAATTAAAATATGGAAAAAGTTATTTTAAAGGAAAGGGGAGGCTATAGGGCTATCAGTTGCACCTTTAATGACACATTTAGGGCATACCCTGCACAGGAAAATCCGCATTGGCATACGCAATCGCTCATTTTATAAACAGAATCTTTCGTAAAACTTAATTTGCTTCTGGATTACTTACGACATTATAGAATAAACATTTTAGTATCATATTTGGCCCGGATAGATTGATAGGAGTGCACAATAATTTTTCGTACCGAAGAAAAAACAAAACCTTAGTCAAAAGATTTACTTGACCGTCTCTATAAATCTATTATAATTAACAAGAAAAATTTATGGAAGGAGTAAATAAATGAAAAGAAAAGTTTTAATTTTGTTGGTTATACTTTTATTAGTTGTGCCAATTTTTGCAGGCTGCGGAACTCCATCAAGTTCCCCCAATAATAATTCTTCAAACAATAGTTCTAATAATAGCACGCACCCCGACAGGCAAAAGGCACCCGATTTCTCTTGGCAAACACAAGACGGAAAGATTGTTCACCTTTCAGATTTAAAAGGAGAGGTAGTGCTTCTCGACTTTTGGGCAACGTGGTGTGGACCCTGTAGAATGACAATTCCTCATGTAGAGGCATTGTACAATAAATATAAGGATAAAGGCGTTAAAGTAATTGGCGTAAATTTGGATAAAGCTTCCGGGAGGAACGCCGTAACGGAATTCATAAAAAAGGAAGGGATTACTTACTTAGTAATTAGCGATGCAAGCGGAACAGTAGCGAACAGCTACGGAGCAACAAGTATTCCAAGGTTTTTCTTCATAGATAAAAAAGGGAATATTGCGAAAATGATTGTCGGATACGACCCGAATATGGAAGGTACTTTTAGTAAAGAAATTGATACTTTACTTTCGGAAAAATAGGAGGCATTATGGATGTAACAGAACTAAATTTTAAACAAGAAGTTCTTGACTCTACAACTCCTGTGATCGTAGACTTTTGGGCAGAGTGGTGCGTACCCTGCAAAATGATTGAACCAATTGTTGAAGAAATCGGAAAAGAGTTTGCAGGTAAAATAAAAGTTGTAAGATTAAACGTTGATGATAACCAGAATATTGTAATTAAATACGGTATTATGAGCATACCTACCCTTATGGTTTTTTCAAACGGAACCGTAGCAGAACAGATTATAGGGGCCGCCCCAAAAAGAGTTATTCTCTCAAAAATTCAGAAATTTATTACAGTAAATTAATAGTTTCTCGGTAAATAGCGCTTTCTTTGGGGAGCGCTATTTACTTCTTAAATATTCTATAAACTTATTTACTTTCTTGAAATCTGTATTAAAGAAAAAACTTCCCATAACAAGCACATCTGCTCCTGCACTGAGAACTTTCTCGGCAGTTTCACTGTTTACGCCGCCATCTACAGAAATAAGAAAGCTTAAATCATTTTTTTTCCTAAATTCTTTTGCTTTACGAATTTTCTCTAAAGAAAATGGCATAAATTTCTGACCTGAAAACCCGGGTTCAACACTCATAATAAGCAAAATATCTACAAACCGGAGAATAGGTAAAACTTGCTCCATATTTGTTGCAGGATTTAGTGAAATGCCTACTTTTAACCCGGCATCTCTTATTTTCTTAATTAACCTTAAAGGGAAATGAGTGGACTCTATATGAAATGTTAAAGCATCTACCCCGTCCTTCTTGAAGGAATCTATAAAATTCTCAGGACTATCTACCATAAGGTGGGCATCAAAAAACAAGTTTGAAACTTTCCTAATGCTATTTACCACACAAGGGCCAAAAGTAATATTAGGAACAAAATGCCCGTCCATTACGTCAAGATGTACCCAGCTATTAGGTATATTTTCTATTTTTTTAACTTCAGAGGAAAGAACAGAAAAGTTTGCAGAAAGAATTGAGGGTGCTATTGTAAAGTTCATTTCGAAATTTTAAGCCTCACTTCCACTCCCTTCCGTACTTTGAGGTTCGGCATTGGGTATTGATACAATACGACTTTACCCCGCACATTTACCGTGTCAGTTTCGTCTATATGTGAAATACGAAATCCTTGCTTTTTGAGTAGAGCAACCGCCTCATCCGAATTCATTCCTATAACATTAGGCATCAAAACAAACTGCCCCAAACTAACAGTAAGCTTTACAGCTGCCCCTGGAGGCAAAATCGTCCCGGGTTTCGGGTCTTGTGATAAAATGCTTCCAACGTCATCACTGCTCCCTTTCTCAGAAACATCACCAAGAGAAAGGCCGATGCTCTGCAGCACGGAAATTGCATCCTCAAATGTTTTCCCCACAAGATTTGGTACAGAAACATTTTGAGAACCATTACTAATAACCGCCTTTATTATAGTGCCTTCTTTTACTTTTTCACCCGGAAGCGGCGTTTGAGATATGATGTAATCAAGAGGCATTGTTTCAGAATACTTAGAGGAAACAACTTGAAGTACCAAGCCTTTTTCCTCAAGAGCTTTCTCCGCAGAGTCCAGTTTTAAGTTCACAACTGTAGGAACCTCTACAATTTTTTTCTGAACTCCACCACTGCAACCCGCTGTAAAAAGGAAGATTGCAGCTATTAATACCGTTAACACTTTTTTATTTATTTTCATATACTTCATTTTATATATTTTTACTCAATTTGCAACATTTATGCAAAGATGTATAATTGTTATATGAAAAAAATTGCTGTGTACCCTGGTACATTTGATCCGATAACAAACGGGCATATTGATGTAATAAAGCGGGGGTCAGGTATTTTTGATGAGCTAATAATACTTGTTGCATTACGCGAAGAAAAACATACTTTGTTTTCTGTGGAAGAACGCATAGAAATGGTAAGATGCGCAACTAAAAAACTTAAAAATGTGCAAGTAGTAACTTTGAATAAACTGCTTACACAATACTTAAAAGAAAACAATATACGGTTTGTTTTAAGGGGGTTAAGGGCTGTTTCCGATTTTGATTATGAGCTGCAAATGGCATTGACTAACAGCGAGCTTTACCCAAGGATTGAAACCATTTTTATAATGAGTAGTAGAAAATATATCTTTTTAAGCTCAAGCATAGTGCGCGAAATAGCACACTACGGGGGCGACGTATCGATGTTTGTTCCAAACTGTGTTTCAAAAAAGTTAATGAAAAGGGGGCTCAAATGAATGAGAAATCCGTATTAAATGAAATTCGCAATCTGAAACAAGAAATTTCAAATGCCAAAAAAGTGCCATTTTCTCGTTACATAAGTGTAGACAGAGATAATATTCTCTCTAAATTGGAACAAATTGAAAAAATGTTGCCTGAAGAAATGAAAAAAGCTTTCTTCATCGACAAAAAAAGAGAAGAAATTTTACAGAAAGCCTACAGAGAAAGCGAAGAAATTGTTTCAAGGGCAGAGCAAGAAAAAAACAAGCTTGTTTCAAATTCAAGTGTAATTCAAGAAGCCAATATGGAAAAAGAACGAATAATAAGAGAGGCACGCGAGGAAGCTAATAATACAATCAAAGAGGCAGAGCAATATGCTGCACAGGTTCTCGGAAAAATTGAAACCGTATTAAAAAATGCAGAAGCAGTAATAAAAAAGGGAAAGGAAAGTTTAATATATGAAAATACCGATTCAGAGGATAATAAGCAACAAGAAACTCAAAGTTTATGAAGAAGTAAAAAAAGTACAGCTTGGCAAAGAAATTTCACTCATATCTCCCATACAAATCAGCGGAACATTGGAATACGTAGGCAATGAGGAAGTATGCTTTAACGGACACATCTCCACAAAAGTAGAACTTACCTGCGTTAGATGCTTAAAAAAATTTGAACAGACACTTGAAATAAATTTTTCCGAAAGTTATGTGCCGCAATACTTTTCAAGTTCAGCGCCCGCAAAAGAAGAAAGAGAGCTTGAAGAATTAAACGTTTTTACCTACGAAGGCAACTTTATAGATTTGGATAAAATCGCAAGAGATATCTTAATAGAACACATTCCTCCGTATCCTTTATGCCCGGAATGCAGAGCAAACACATAAACAAACCGATAGAATAAAGCGTTTTTGAAAGTATCGCTTTCAGGGCAGACGCTGTTTAAATTTACCTGTTTGACTTTTTGGTACTTTATTGTAAAATTCTCTAAATGTTCTTATTTCAAAGGAGGTTTTAGGAATGTATATAAATGAAGCAAAAAATAACGTAGGGAAAGAGGTAGAAATCAAAGGATGGGTTTATAACACACGATCAAGTGGAAAAATTATATTTCTCCTTATACGAGATGGTACGGGTATTATCCAATTTGTTGTTTCAAAGAATGATGTCACCGAAGAAATCTTTTTAAAAGCAAAAAAGCTTACTCAGGAATCTTCGGTGGTTGTAAAAGGCGTTATAAGGGAAGATAAACGTGCACCAGGGGGGTACGAGCTTCTGTTAAAAGATTTGGAAACTGTCCAAATTACAAGCGACTACCCAATTACACCTAAAGAACATGGCGTTGGGTTCCTAATGGAAAATAGGCATCTGTGGCTGCGCTCCAAAAGGCAGTGGGCAATCTTGAGAATCAGGCACAGGATAGAAAAGTCCCTGAGAGACTTTTTTGATAATAGAGGATTTACTCTCGTTGATGCACCAATACTTACACCAAACTCTTGTGAGGGCTCTACGACACTCTTTGAAACAGACTATTTTGGCAAACCTGCATTCCTATCCCAAAGCGGACAACTTTATATGGAAGCCGCTGCAATGGCATTCGGGAAAGTTTACTGCTTCGGGCCAACATTTAGGGCAGAGAAATCAAAAACAAGAAGGCACCTTACGGAGTTTTGGATGCTTGAACCGGAAATTGCATACGTTACATTTGAGGAGAATATGCGCATACAAGAGGATATGATTACATACGCTGTGCAAGAAGTATTAGAAAACTGTAAAAATGAACTTGAAATTATAGGACGAGATACTTCTATTCTTGAAAAAGCAAAACCGCCGTTCCCAAAAATTTCTTACAGAGAGGCACTCGATATCCTTAAGAAAAACGGGAAGCAGCTTGAATGGGGAGACGATTTCGGTGGGGATGAAGAAACAGTTTTAGCCGCACAATTTGAAAAACCTGTTTTTGTGCATAATTTTCCGGTAGGAGCAAAAGCATTCTATATGAAACCAGACCCTAATGATCCTGAAACAGTGCTTGCAGCAGATTTGCTCGCGCCTGAAGGGTATGGGGAAATCATAGGTGGAAGTCAAAGAATAGACGATTATGATATTTTACTAAAAAGACTGAAAGAAAATGGCTTATCCGAGGAAGATTACAAATGGTATTTGGATTTGAGAAAGTACGGGTCAGCACCGCACGGTGGATTTGGTATAGGGCTTGAGAGGACAGTTGCCTGGATTGCAAAACTTCCGCATGTAAGGGAAACCGTTCCATTCCCAAGGCTACTTGAAAAAATATACCCATAAATGGCTCAAAAAGCGTTAAGCATATTAAAAGAGATAAGGCAGGGTAAAACTCATAGATTATACATTCTTTCAGGTGTTAACGGTACCTATTTAAAAAATAATATTGTTGACAACCTGAAAGAATCTTTTATTGACAAAAAAACGGAAGCGTTCGACTTTATTACATTTTATGGAAAGAGCCTTTCTTCCAACGAAATTCTTAATTCTGTTAACACTCCCCCTTTTGGGAAAGCAAAACTCATCGTGGTCAAGGATGTCGAGCAAATGAAAAAAGCAGAAATAAAAAAAATTTTATCCTGGAAAATTCCCGAATCCTCCATATTGGTTATTTTATCAAACTCAGAATTAAAAATAGCACCAAAGGAAGAGGACAGTGCAATCGTTAATTCCTATTCCATAACACAAACAATGCTCAAATCCTGGATAAAGAAAAAAGCAAAAGAAGACGGGAAGAAAATATCGGATGAGGCAGTTTCAGAACTTATTTTACGCTTGGATGGCGATTTGTTCCTTATCGCTTCGGAGGTTAAGAAACTAGCTCTTTTTGCAGGAAACAATAAAGAAATTACAAAAGAAGATGTTACAAAAGTAGTAGAATTTATTCCTGAGATAAGGATTTTTGATTTGGTAGACGCTATTGTGTCCAGAAAAAAAACCACTGCTCTTAAAATGTTGAAAACTTTTCTTGATATACAGGATTCCAGCCCAGAACAGCTTCTTTCCCTTTTACTTAAAACTTTTATGCAAATTGCACTTATAAAAGAGCTCTTAACAAAAAATGTAAAGAAAACCGATATTGCATCAAAAGGAAAAATTTATCCCCCTTTTCTTGTAAATAAACTTCTGCCTTTGGCACAAAAGATGCATTACAACGATATAATAAATGAATTCAAGTTGCTCAGCAAAATAGATGTACAAAGCAAAAAAGGGGAAATTAATCTTCCCCTGCATCTGCGTCTCTTTATTGAAAAGAATTAGCTAACTTTCCTGTTTCTCTTTTCGTGCTGCATTGAGCTTTGCCATAAGTTTAGATTTTCTACGTGCAGCAGTATTCTTATGCAGTATCCCTTTAGATTCCAGCTTATCAATAATTTTTACCGCTTCTTTTACTTTTTCTTCGGAATAATTATCTTTCTTTGCAAAATCTAAGACCTTCTTTAAGCTAGCCCTATAAAGTTCATTCCTCTTTCTTCTTTTTTCATCTTTTCTTACAGCTTTTTTTGAAGCTTTTAATATTGGCATTACTTACCTCCTATTGAAAAATTCCTATATATAGTAGCAACTTTCTATATTCTGTCAAGTCTTTTATCCCGTTTCATTTGGATATGTTACTCATTTTTGGCATTCAGGGCAATAATAGGAGAACCTGCCGTTTATTTTCATCATTTGAACGGTTCCTTCACACCCGGGGCATAACTTTCCTGCCCTCTTATGTACTTTAAAATGTTTCTGAAATTCACCCTTTTTGCCGTTTAAGTGGACAAACGTGAGCTCGCTTTCTCCACCAAAACTTTCGGATTCTTTAAATACCTCCGGAATTGAATTGAAAATCTTTCTAATTTCTTCCTTATTCAAGCTAAGCGCTTTTCTGTCAGGCCTTACTCCTGCCCTAAACAAAATTTCGTCAGAATAAGCATTTCCTATTCCTGCGACAAGGGTCTGGTCCATTAAGATCTGTTTAATTTTCTTTTTTCCATTCCTCACTAAAATTTTGTTAAACACATCCAATGTAAAATTAGGACTCATTGCATCAATTCCGAGCTTTTTAAGGGATTCATCCTCGAAAACTTTATTACTCTTCAAAATTTTAATAAATCCACCGCGCATTATTCCACCAATATAAAGACATTTTTCGTTAGATAGCAAGAAACCAACCTGAACTTTCTCTTTTTCGCACTTGTCCACAACCTTCATAAATCCTGTAAGCAGAAAATGGACAGCAATTGAATATCCGTTTGAGAGGTCAATAATTAAAACTTTTCCTTTTCGCCTGGCATTTTCTATCTTTTCCCCTACAGCAAAGCGGGAGAATTCTCTCCCGCTCATATTAAGTATCGTTTCTTTATTTATAACAGCGCCTTTTATCTCTATGCCTTTTAATAATTCTTGAGTTTCTTTTCTTAGTATCTCAATCTCTACTATTTCAGGCATATCTATACACTTTTATTTATTGGAAAAATTCCTAAATATATCTTTGCCTGCAAAATGTGCTGCTGCACCAAGCTCTTCTTCAATACGCATAAGTTGATTATACTTTTCAACTCTTTCAATTCTTGCAGGTGCACCGCTCTTTATCTGCCCAATGTTCATTCCTACAACGAAATCTGAAATGAATGTATCTGCAGTTTCTCCGGAACGGTGAGAAACTACCTGAGTAAACCCAGCACTCTTTGCAAGATTTACCGTTTCCATTGTTTCCGTAAGCGTGCCAATCTGATTAAGTTTAATTAGAACAGAATTTGATGCTTTGAGGTCTATGCCTTTTTGCAATCTTTTAATATTTGTCACATAAATATCATCGCCAACAAGCTGAACTTTTTTACCAAGCTTTTCTTCAAGTTCTACCCAGCCATCCCAATCCTCTTCAAATAAGCCGTCTTCAATGGAAATCATAGGATATTTTTCAATAAGCATTTCATAATATTCAATCATATCTTCTGCAGTTCTCTCTTTCCCCTCAAACACATATTTACCTTTTTTGGTATTGTAGAAATAAGAAGGCGCCGCATCAATCCCAATATAAACATCCTTTTTGGGGCTATAACCCGCTTCCTTTATTGCTTTAACGATATACTCAATTGCATCTTCGCTACGCTTTAAATGGGGAGCAAAACCACCTTCATCTCCAACGCTTACTACATAACCATCTTTCTTAAGTATATTCTTAAGAGTATGATAAATCTCCGCACCATACCTAAAAGCTTCCCTAAAGGAAGGAGCGCCTGCGGGAATAAGCAAAAATTCCTGAATGTCAATTCCTGAGTCGGAATGCTTTCCACCGTTCAAAATATTGAACTGCGGAGTAGGAAGTAAGGTTCCGTCAATTCCGCCAATATATCTGTAAAGTGGAATTCCATATTCTTCAGCTGTTGCACGAGCTACTGCAAGAGATGCCCCCAAAATTGCATTTGCGCCGAGTTTCCCTTTATTTGGAGTGCCGTCAAGTTCAATCATCGCTTGATCAATTTCCGCTTGCTCCTCGGAAAGCATCCCGATAATTTTCTCTGCAATGGGGCCGTTTATATTTTCCACTGCTTTTAGCACGCCCTTTCCATTAAACCGTTTTTTATCACCGTCTCTTAATTCCACTGCTTCGAATTCTCCGGTGGATGCGCCCGACGGAACATCGGCTCTGCCCATTATTCCACTTTCCAATAATACCTCTGCCTCTACCGTAGGATTTCCTCTCGAATCAAGGATTTCTCTTGCATTAACTGCCAAAATTTCACTCATAATAATACCTCCTGTATTATATAATTTCTTTACGATCTTTAATCGCCATAGTTAGTGTTACGGAATCTACAAAATCAATCTCAGTGCCTTTGGGAAGGCCTGTTGCAATGCGAGTAACTTTCACACCAAAAGGTTTTAATACTTTTTGTATGTATAGGCCTGTAATATCTCCGTTAAAATTTGGATTCATTGCTAATATAACCTCTTTTATGTCGTTTTTGGCAACTCTTTCCACTAACTCTTTAATTTTCAAATTATCCACTGAAATGTGATTCATTGGGTCAATTCTCCCATGCAATACGTGATAAACGCCTCTGTATTCACCACTCTTCTCTACTGCAAACAAATCTCTCACCTCTTCAACTACACATATAGTAGAATGATCCCTTTTCTCATCGGAACATATATTGCAAATTTCTTTGTCGGTAAGGTTGAAACATATAGGGCAAAGATGCAAATTTTCCTTCGCTTTTTGAATTGCGGTTACCAATCTTTCTACTTTGTTTTTATTCTCTGAAACAATAAAAAGGGCGATGCGTTCAGCACTCTTTGGGCCAATACCCGGAAGCTTTGCAATTTCTTCAATAAGTTGGCTTATTTTTTCCGGAAAACCACTCATTTAGTTAGGAAATCCCAACCCGGGAATTCCTCCAATCCCTCCTATTTCTACAAACTTCTCCTGCGCAACCTTTTTCGCTTTCTCCTGTGCCTCGCGTATTGCCGCAATAATAAGATCCTCCAACATTTCCTTTTCTTCTTTATCAATTACATCTTCGGAAATTTCAATGGAAATTACATCGAGTTTGCCGGAAACAGTAACTTTTACGGCATCGCCTCCTGCGACACCTTCTACTCGTGTTTCTTCCAGTTCTTTCTCTATCCTTTCCATTTTTTTCTGAAGTTCCTGCGCTTTTCTCATTAAATCATTCATGTTTCTCATTCTTTTCCTCCTCATTACTTTTTTTGACATCCACAACTACTCCGTTAAACAGAGTTAACACTTGCTTTACAGTTTCATTTTGGGAAGCGTCCCGTATTTCACTTTCTTCAGTTTTTACCTCGTTTTTTGTTTCAGGTTCAATATACTTTAATCTATACCTTTTCTTCAAAACCTTGTTAACAGCATCGCTCAGGATTGTAATATTTTTTTCCATTTTTAGAATAGAAAGATAGAATTTTTTCTCCACGAGTAGAACAATAAGGTCGTCTTGCACTTCTACAGGGCTTACTCTATCCAAAATCGCATGTAAAGGTTTGTCCATACTTTTAACTTTATTCAAAATACTCTTCCACTGAGATTTCACAAAATCAAGCCCTTCTAATTTATTACCATTTGCAACATCACGAGAGCTTTCCTTAGTGGTAGGGGTAACATTTTTATTCTCTTCACCTGCAAATTGAATTTCCTCACTCGCAGGTACACTGACCTCTTCCGTCTTGGTTGGAGCTTTTGAAACGGATTCTATTTCCATACATTTCAAAGCAGTAAGCTGGACAGGGAAAAATGGGTCTGGGAAAAAACGAATGATGTTCATTAGATTTGCAAATTCCAAAGAAATATCAACAATTTTTTTAATGCTCACGTATTTTGACTGCTCTTTTAATGCATCTATGAAAGAGGTTTCTCTATCAAGAACTTCTTCTTTAAACCCCAATATTTTCCCATCCAACAAGCTTTGCAAATAGTTGAGGAATTCGTTTATAAAAATTTTACTGTCTTTCCCATTCTCTTCCATATTCTTAATTATGGAGAGTGCTTTCTCAGGTTCTTTTTTTATAATACTATCAAGAAAATTTTTCAACAGTTCATCCTGTGGTATACCTAATAAATCTCGTATGCTCTGCTCGTTAATATTCCCGAACATTGTAATCGCCTGATCCAGCAGGCTCAAGGCATTGCGAAGAGAACCCGTGGCAAACCGTGCTATAAGTAGGGCGGCGCTATCAGACATCTTCGCATTTTCCTTTTTTGCAATTTCTTTAATTTTATTTACAAGTCCAGTAGCGGAAATCGGTTTAAAATAAAACCTTTCGCATCGGGAAATAATTGTAGCAGGGATTTTTTCGGGCTCAGTCGTTGCAAGTATAAACACTACATTTTCAGGAGGTTCTTCAAGAGTTTTTAACAAGGCATTAAAAGCCTGCATAGTCAGCATATGGGCTTCATCAATAATATATACTTTATATCTTGAAGAAATCGGCGCATACTGAACTTTTTCTTTTAAATCCCTAATTTCATCAATGCCCCTGTTAGAGGCAGCATCAATTTCTACCACATCAAGGTTTGTTCCGTTTGTTATGGTAATGCATTGCTGGCATTTCATACACGGTGTAGGAGTAGGGCCGTTCTCACAGTTTAGCCCTTTTGCAAATATGCGAGCAATTGAAGTTTTTCCGGTCCCTTTCGGGCCTGCAAACAGATAAGCATGGGCAATTTTCTTTTGCCGCAATGCCTCCTGTAATATTTTTACAACAGTTTCCTGCTCTACGACATCCTCAAACACCTGAGGCCTATATTTTCTATAAAGCGCTATATATTTCATATAACCATTATAATTCAAATGGTAAAAAACTCAATTGCTTAAATAACCACCATAAAAACCAGCAAAGCCATTTAAAAATAAACAATACATATAGTGAAATTTATTACATTAGCGTTTTTCTCTTTCAAATTTCTCGAATTTCTCCTTATATTTCTTGTTTATTTCATTTATAACTTCTTTCTCTCTGCCGCTTTTCCGTATTTTATCCGCTTTTTTAATTGCACTGTTAACTGCAATATCTATAATCCAGGGAAAAAATTTTGAAATAAAATAGACAAGTTTCCCCTCAGGCATAACTTCATAAAAATTTTTCTTTCCGGTTTTCTCCACAACCTTCATTGTGTATAAAACGACCTTATCCGGAGTTGCTAATCCGCCTGATTCATCCACCAAAAAAGTTTCTAACGGTTTCGTGCTGTTCTCTTCCATAAGCTGATTAGTAAGGGTATCTATCGGGTATACAATGTAAAAAGAAATGTTTTTTTGTTCAAAAGAAAGCCCTTTTGCAAAAGAACGCATTGCAATTTTAGTAGGAGCATACGTTGTGTAACCAAACGTGTCAATTAAGGCTGCCATTGATGAAATGGCTATAATTTTTATCTTTTTCTCTGTCTTTTGCAAAGATAAAAACTTGGCAAGTTTTACAAATCCGAAATAGTTTGTATCCATAGATTTAGTAAATTTGTCCAAGGAAAGTTCAGCAAGCTTTCCAGGTAATGCAATTCCAGCAGTATAAACAATATAGTCAGGCACAGCACCTAACAAATTGAATGCTTCCTCAAGGGCAGCATAAAAAGATTCATCTGTCACGTCCCCATTGAGTGTTTCTATTTTTCTTTTGTAACTATTAAATTTTTCGAGGTATTTTTTTGCGTCCTCAAGCTTTTTTCTGCTTCTTGATACAATTGCTATATCCAGGCCGTTGCTTAAAAAGTACTTTGCAAATTCTTCACCTATGCCGCTCGACCCACCCACAATCAGTGCGCTTTTATTTCCCTTCATCCTTTACCTCCTTGTTGTCTACGTAAATAACTTGTGTAGGATAGGCAAATTTTATCCTCTCTTTTCCAAATTCTTCGACAAGTTTTAAATTTATCTCCTGATGAACATTCATATAGTGCAAGTAATCGCTATCCTCAACATAATATACTGTTTCAAAATCCAAACTAAAATCACTAAAATTTACAAAATGGCATCTGTCAAAACTTACCTTTTCAATACTGTCTATTATGTTTTTCACGATACCTGGTATTTTTGTTAATTTTTCAAGGGGCGTTTCATAAGTAATCCCAATTTTAAAAACCACTCTCCTCTTTTTCATTCTCCTATAATTCTGTACATACTCATCTACCAAGTTCGTATTTGAAACTACGATTTCCTCGCCGCTTAAACTTCTTATTCTCGTAGACTTTAGCCCTATATGTTCCACTGTACCCACATAATTATTAAACGATATGAAATCACCCTCTTCAAAAGGCTTATCAAATATAATTGCGAAATAATTAAATAAGTCGCCTAAAATCTTTTGCGCGGCAAGTGCTACTGCAATACCCGATATTCCAAGCCCTGTAACGAGGGCTGTAACATTCACTCCGAAATTATCCAATATCAGCACGATACCGAACGTATAAACTAACAGTTTCAAAATCTTCATTGCACCCTTAAAAGATCTACTTTCAAGATTGCTCTCTTTGTTAGAGATATACTTTTCAGTAAACCAATCAATTGCAATAATTAAAATAAAAATCACATAAACAGATGCAAAAACTTTCAGTGACAAATCAATAATTTCATGAGCCCTACCGCTAAAGTGAATCTGATAAATTCCTATATATACAGACGCAAGATAAAGGAACGGCATCGAACGCCTGACAAGGTAAACAACTAAATCATCTAATAGAGTTTTAGTTCTTTTAGTAAAAGCCTCTATCTTCTTAACAAGAATAAGCTCTATAAATTTCAAAATAGCTGCAGATACTAAAAAAACAATTATTGCGACAAGAATTTCTTTAAACAAGGCATTTACTGATACGTTACTTATAAAATTTCTTATTTCATCCATAACCGCACACCCCTAAACATTTATATGAAATATTTTCCTTGCAGCAGTACCGATAAAAAAAGAAATCAAAGCAACTGAACCTGCGACAAGAAACATCTCGATAAATATTTTTCCAAAGGTTCTTCCCTGCACCATAGAAACAAAGAAAGAAAATATAAGGATTACAAAAACTCCAAACAGAATAGATGTAAGAAAAGCAGAGCTGTAACTCTTGAAAAAGAAAAAAGGGACAACAAGTACAAAAACCACAGCAAAATACGCCATAAAAGTATAAAAGGATGCTTTAATAGGACTACTACTACTTTTTTTACTTTCCGCACGTTGCGAAAGATATTCTGAGGCAGTCATAGAGAGCGATGCTGCCGCTCCAGTGATAACACCTGCCACACCTATCGTAATTGAGTTTCTTAGCACAAACGTAAGTCCTGCAAGAGTGCCTGTAATTTCAACAAGTGCATCGTTTAACCCTAAAACAATTGAGCTAATGTAGCCCAGCTTTTCCTCCTCTATCATATTTATCAGCAAGTTTTCATGCATAATCTCATCCTTTAGAATGTTCTCCGCCTTTGGAAACGCTTTTTCTGCTTCTTTATAAACAACCTCCGCAACCTTTTCTCCATTTTCCATTAACTTTATGGCAAAAGTTATCCCGAATATTTTTGAAAGTAATATGTAGGCAAAAAACTTAAAATTGTTTCTTTTAACATCCTTTTTTGTGTATTCTTTCCATTCATAATAATGTTTAAGCTCGTCATCGCCTATCTTGCGAAGAATTTCCCGGTTCTTCCCTTTTGCACGCTTTGATAAATAGCCGTATATCCAATGTTCTGTAATTTCATTTTTCTGGAAATATAAAATTATCTTCTCTGCGCTACCCATTAACTACCTCCTTTTTTGCATTATAGCAAAACATCAAATATTTTATAAATCAAGGATATCTGTTATCATTATACAGTATGGAAAAAATAGTTAAAACATACAGCGAAAAGGAAACAACAGAGATTGCAGAAAAAATCACAGAGGAAGCAATTAAAAAAGAAAACTTTGAGAGAATAATTATATTCCTCGAAGGCGGGCTTGGCGCAGGAAAAACAGTTTTTACTAAAGGTATCGCAAAGGCTCTGAATATTAAAGACACAACTATTAGCCCTACGTTTGTTTTTGTGAGAGAATACGACGGACAAATTCCACTTTACCATTTTGACCTGTACCGAATTGAAGATGCAAAAGAGCTTGACGATTTAGGATTTTTTGAATATATGGACAAGAACGGAATAATGGTGATAGAATGGGCGGAAAAATTGGAAAGCATAGTTTCTCCGGACATTCTTATTCGTATCAAAAAAATCAGTGAAAACGAAAGAGAGATCGCAATTATATGGACACAAATATCTTAGCAATAAATAACGCTTTTCCTCCTACGCTAATTACGTTTGGAACATCAAAAGTAATACACTTTGCAGTGAGAGAGAATCCTCCGAGGAGTAATCCAAACAATATTTTATTTGTTATTGAAAAGTTGTTTAAAGCTTTCTCCACGGATGTTTCCAAAATAGATGCGATTTCCGTGGTAAATGGACCCGGCAGTTTTACAGGAACGCGGGTAAGTGTTGTAGAAGCAAAAATTATGGCTTATACACTCTCCATTCCGTTAGTACCAATAAATTCGCTGGAACTTATCGGCATCATTATAAAAAACGGAACTGTATTACTTCCCGCAGGCAGGAATGAATTTTTTGCCGCTGAATTTAGAAACGGAAAAATGAATAGCGAAATAGAATGCGTTGCTCCGGGTAAAATTCAATCCAAAAAAATATATACTCCGCAACCAGTTAAAGAAGAAATTTTTGAACATAAAGAAATTACGCTTGTAAAAGTGCACGCTGAAGAAATCTTAAAGATGTCGGAAGAAAAACTTAAATCAGGAGAGACTTGCACTATGCCACTTTCGTTAAACCCTATTTATCTCCGCTCTACGAATATTCTTTTTAAAAAGAGGAATAAATGATAAAAATTGCAATAAAAATGGAAAAAGCAACGACAAAAGATTTTGAAAAAATGTATGAAATAGAATTAACCAGTTATATGGAGCCCTGGCCAAAAGAAATGTTTGTTATGGACTACCTGTTTAACGGAAAATCAGAATATTATACGGCAAAGTGGATGAAAAGGGTTGTGGGCTTTATTGCGTTGTGGAACGAAGGGGAAAAGCTTCACATAGTGAACATAGCAGTTCATCCAGAATACAGAAAAAAGGGTGTCGGGTCAAAACTTATTGAATTTGCAGTGAAGCTTGCAAAAAAGAATTCCAAAAAAGAGATTTACCTTGAAGTACGTAAATCAAACGAAATAGCCCAAAAACTCTATAAAAAATTCGGATTTGACAGATCAAAAGAACTGGAAAGATATTATAACAATGGAGAAAACGGATACATAATGAGGAAGGCGTTAAATGGATATACTGGGAATTGAAACATCTTGCGACGATACAGCCGCATCAGTAATAAACGAAAAAGGAGAAGTTTTAAGCAACATTTTGTCATCACAAACTCAGTTTTTCAAAGATTACGGTGGCATTGTGCCGGAAATTGCATCCAGAAAACATACCGAACTTATTGGTTATGTTATTGAAGAGGCATTAAAAACCGCACGCACTACATTAGATAATATAAACCTGATTGCGGTAACATATGGGCCGGGACTTGTAGGCTCGTTGCTTGTCGGGGTAGAAGCAGCAAAAGCACTCTCCCTTGCAAAGAAAATCCCTTTAATTGGAGTGAATCATCTCGAGGGGCATATCTATTCACTATTTATAAATAACAAGCCTTTAAGTTTAAAACATACCGAATTCCCATTACTTATCCTTATTGTTTCGGGCGGGCATACCGAGCTTATCTTGATGAAAAAACACCTAAAGTACGAAGTACTTGGCGAAACACGCGATGATGCGGCAGGTGAAGCACTTGATAAGTTTGCAAGAGCATTGGGTTTTGGCTATCCGGGCGGGCCAGTTATTCAAAAGTTAGGAACAAGTGGAAACGCACACTTCTATCAATTCCCCCGGCTTTCCCTAAAATCTCCGTATGAATTCAGCTTCAGCGGCCTTAAAACTGCAGGAGTATACTATCTTGAAAAACATCAAAAGGAGTTAGAAACACATCTCCCCGATATTTGCGCAAGTTTTGAAGATGCACTCACAGATATCCTCGTAAACAGGACATTAAAGGCAGCAAAAGATTTAGAAGTAAAAGGAATCGGTGTTGTAGGAGGTGTTTCTGCAAACAGGAAGTTACGTGAAAAATTCAAAAAGAGTTCAAAAATACCCGTTTATTTCCCGGAAAAAGGCTTTTCAATGGATAACGCCGCAATGATAGCAGTAAATGGCTTGATGCACTTCAAAAATGGCGAGCAAAGCGACCTGCTTCTCGACGCCATTTCCCGTTTGCATTTATAACAACTAAATAACTCATAAACAGTAAAGTGTAAACTCGTCAAAAATTAAGCGTAGTTATCTCTCACTGCATAAGTTCAGAAACATATGAGACTCTTGTAAATGTGATATACTGGACAAAAGAGTAAATGAAAGCTAACACATATACAGGAGGTTAAAGAGTATGTTTAATGATGATTACCGGTATGTATATGAAAAAAGAAACATAAAAGGAAAGAGTA
>WFSP01000066.1 GCA_015485995.1 Caldisericales bacterium
CATCACAGCCTTAATAATTTGTCACCTATGGATTTTATAATAAAATACTATTTGAAGTCTCAAATGTATTGGACTTATACAGATATTTGATTTTTTTAAAAAATGATCTATAATTTTTTGTGGAGTATTCCCTACCGCAGGGCTTGCGGGAAGTTACGCCTGTCGAGTATGCAAAGCATATGTTGAAGCAGGAACCAGCGGGAAGCCGTGAGGCATTACCGCTCCCTGAGGTTGTATAGCTAACGGGAATTCTCTTTGTTTACGGAGAGGAGGAGGTCAAAGAATATCAGTATGATTAGATTGGTTTATGTAGCAATCGGCGGTGCAATTGGTGCTATTTTAAGATATGGAACATCCGGCTTAGCTTATAAGGTATTCGGGACAGCATTTCCCTACGGCACGCTGAGCGTTAATGTTATTGGTTCATTCTTTATTGGCCTTTTATTTGAACTTTTGGAAGATACAGCCCTATCACCGGATATACGTATGCTAATCTTTGTAGGTATACTTGGCGCTTTTACTACATTCTCAAGCTTTAGCCTTGAAACAATTAATCTGTTTAGAGATGGGGAGATGTGGCTGGGAAGCTGGAATATAATTCTGAATAATATTTTGGGGATAACAGGAGCAGTAGCAGGAATCTTTACCGCAAAATATATTATAAGGGGGTAGCATATGAGATTGCCGGAAGAAGCCATTTTACTAAGAATTTTTATAGGAGAAACAGACAGGCATAACGGAAGACTTCTCTACGAACAAATTGTAAAAGAGGCCCGTAAGCTCAATATGGCAGGAGCAACAGTCTTTAGAGGAATAATGGGTTTCGGGGCAAACAGCAGAATACATACATCAAAAATGCTACGACTATCTGAAGATGTTCCAATGGTGATTGAAATCATAGATAAGAAAGAAAGAATAGATCAACTTTTGCCATTCTTAGAAGAAGCAGTGCAAGAAGGACTTATTACCATAGAACCTATCAAAGTTGTAAAATACAGGCATAAATAATCTATATAGTCTTGTATTTATAAAACTTTTTTCCCTGAAGTAATATCTCTATAACGCTATTTTCACTTTCTAAAAGTTCTATATACTTCAAAATTTCATCCCTATGGACTCCGAGTCCTTCCTCAAGATCTTTGATTGTTTGAGGCCTTATCTTTATTGAATTAACAATCGCTTCCTCAAGATTTTTTTTATACGCCTTATTTGTTTCTCTATTGAAAGGCTTAATTACTTCAGCTTGATTTCCTATAATCCTTTTAGCAAGTTCAAGCTCATCTTCGGAAAGCGGCTTAGCAAACCCAAAAGCAGGGGGGCGCACAACAGTATTTATCTGAATTTTACTTGCTCGTAATGTTTTTAATACTTTATGAAGGCCTTTATAATTTTCCTCAGCATCATTAATCCCTTTAACGAGCATTATTTCGATATAGATGTCCCCTTTATACTTTTCTCCAAACATTCTTATTCCGTCTACTATTTTTTCTGCAGTAACACCTGCTGCAGGCTGATTAATTCTTTTGAGGTATTTATCATCTGCAGCATCAAGTGTGCATTTTACAACATCTGAAGCAAAAAGTTCTTCTCTTACTTCTTCTAAATACAATAAAGTAGCATTTGTAAGTACTGCAACAGGAATATTAGAAAACTTTTTGATTTCACGTATCATATATCCTATTTTTGAATTTAGCGTAGGTTCACCTGACCCTGAGAATGTAATGAAATTAATAGAAGGACCATTATATTCCGAAAGAAAATTTCTGAGTTCAGAAATGATTTCAACTGCAGGTACATATTCTTTACGCTCCATTGTAAGAAGAGTTGTTTTGGCTACTTCACAATACACACAATTAAAACTACACACTTTTAAAGGAATTGGATCTATACCCAGAGAAACGCCTAATCTCCTCGAGGGAACAGGCCCGTATATATGCTTGTAACTCATCAAATACCTCCTAAAAATCCCCCACTTTTTTAGTGGGGGAAAAGGTCATTTATTTTCTAATTTCTCAATTCTTTTAAGCAATTTTTCAGTTCTTTCGCTTAAAGCCTTAACCGTTTCATGGATACTTTTAATTTCATTGGCTAAATCAGTATCCGTAGCAGGAGAAGACGGAGCTTCATGCGGATGATCATGCTTAGGCTCAGAAAATACAACTTTATGGCTTCCTATTTCCGAAAATCCGCCATTTTTAAAACGATCCACTGCGTCCTTTAACGTACCCATCACACCGGTAATAATTTTCACACCGGCCCCAATTAGAACCTCACCGGAATTTGGACCCATATTTACAGTCAAAACAACATTTGCTCCCTTATTTACTATAAACTGTGAAGCTTGAATCCCAGCTCCACCCATAGCATTAGTTGCAGGATTAGGTACTATTTCAAACTGCTCTGCCTCAGTATCATAAAAAGCATAATAGGGACACCTGCCAAAAGAAGCACTCACTAAAGAATTTTCAGTATTTCCATCCGCTGGTAAACAAATTATCATAATATGCTGCCTCCTTATTATTTTTGCATCTTTTCTATTTCAGAGAGATGTTTTTCAATACCTGTAAGCATATCAGAAATTTGCTTCAGCGTATCACGCATTGCCACAACTTCACTTCCAGGACCATAACCGGAATTTTGATAAGGATATGCATATCCTGGAGCATAGTAATCTGCATTTTCAGCCATATATCCCCATTTCCACCATCCTCTTGGAAGATAAGGATAAGCTCTACAATAAGGAGTCGGATTACCAGGCCACCTATTACCACGAGCATATCCAAAGCCCATACCGGAACCATATCCAAAACCTCTGCCCCATCCGTAACGGTACATAACTATCGCCTCCTTTCAATAACTTCTTTAATTTTATTCTGTTGTTCGGGTCTTAAAACCCTACAAGCGTTATAAGGGACTTCCCCTTTTACAATCGCCCGTGCACAATCCATACAAGTAGAGTATCCACAAGCACCGCAATTTATCTTCGGCAAAAGACCGTATACTTTGCTTGCTAAATCCTCTTCTTCTTTAGTTAATGTGGTGTTACTTGTAGGAACAACAGGCATAGTACCCCTGTTTATGCCTATTCCTCCTCTTCTACCCATACCACGGCCCATACCTCTTCCACGACCACCACCTCTTCTACCAGTCATTGGACCTTGGCCTAAAGGTCCTGTTCCATCACCAAATGGCATAAATCATCACCTCCTATTCCTTACAATCTTTACATTCTCCAAAAATTTGCATTTCAAGAGTAGACAGTTTAAATGAATACTTCTCTATAAGAATTTCTTTGATTTCTCCAACAAACTCTTTTACCTCTTTGTTACGTCCGGAAAAATCCTTTATCCTTCCACAATTATTACAAACCAAGTGTATTTTTATCTTTTCTCTACGCTTTTTCAGTTGGAAATGCTTCTTTCTGCCATTTACAAAAATTGCCTCTACTATGCCCTCTTTTTCAAAGAGACGCAATGTTCTATATACCGAAGCAAATCCAATGCTTGGATAAATCCTTTTCGCAATATTGAATATTTCATCCGCAGTTAAATGCTCTCTTTTACTGCCTAGTATAGAAAGCACTACTTCACGTGGTTTTGTCATCCTAAATCGCTCTGCTTTTAATTTCATTTATCACATCTCCCTATGATAATGATTTACATTTTCAAAAGTATTATACTTTACAATTTAAAATTGTCAAGTTCACTGCAATCTTAACAAAAGGGGTTGATTGAAAAAAATTTTCTGATATAATCCGTCTTCGAATATTATAAAGAGGTGATAATATGGTTAAAAAATGGTTTATTTCTTATAGCTTGCAAGGCGTTGGATTAAGTGCCTTAATGATAATAATTAGTTTATTTGCAGTAACTGCATTGAAAGGAAACGTAAGAAGCGCTACTACAGCTGCTGCCTTATACTCAATAGGGGCGCTTTTTGGTTCGTTATTTGTAGGAAGCTTTTTAGATAGGAAAAAAGCATACAGAGAAGTAGTATTCTTTGGGCTGATAATGGGAAGTATCACTACTGCCATTATGCCTTTTTCTATCAATCTACGAACATACTACGTCGTATCAACAGTTTTTGGTTTTTCCATATCTATGGTTAATCCGGCAATAACATTATATTTGAGCAGACATATGGAAGAAACCGAATATAGAAAGTATATTAACAATATCAACCTTGATAACAGCGTCGGCATTACAATTGGAACATTATTAGGAGGATTTCTCCTTACCTTTCTTCCGTCGCTTACAGAAGTAAGCAGAATGAAAATAATATTTTTGGTTTCTGCTTTAATCTTTGCAATTGTTGCCGGAATCAGCTCAGAAATCAAAATTAAGAAAGACCAGAAAGAAAATAAAAAGAGAAAATTCACCTTAAGCATAAGGCCAATATTCGCAAATATGCGCTTAATACCAAAGAATATTTCTTTTACATTTAATTTTTCCGTTTTTAGTAAGGAAGCGCAATTATACCTTGCAGGAATGTTTGTTGCATTCTTTGGGGCAAATTTATTCTTCACTCCACTGCCTATATATTTGAAGGAGTATCTTAAAATTAAATCAGGAATGATATTTATAATGTTCGCATATGCAAATGTCGCGGCTACTTTTGCATACTTTTTTACTCGGTGGGCAATGAAAAGATTTAGAGATTTCTCGATTATAAGAACTGTTTTATGGTTAAGGATATTTAGCTTTTTCGGTATAGTTCTATTTGGAATACTAAAAAATTATACCGGGACACTAATAACCTTTGTGCTCATCAGTTTCACCTGGCCATTCTTTTACATCCCAGCAACAATTCAAGCAACAAACCTTGCAAAATCAGAGAATAAAGGAAAAATACTGGGAGTTTTTAATATGGTTATTAGTTTGGCAGTTATTATTGCATCTTTTGTATCAGGAGTATTAGCATTACAGTTTGGTTATTTCACAGTGTTCATATTAGGGGCATGCCTGTTATTTATAGGTGAAAGAATAACAAACACTGTGGCAAATAAAATCCCTCTTCCAAAGAAAGTAATGGAAGTCATAAAGGAGAGAGAAGAAGACAACAAAATAATAAGATTCAAAAAATTAATAAAGAGCGGCTTAATCTAAAACCGCTCTTTATCTTTATAGGTTTTATATATTATTAGCCCTCATTCGGATCAATCGTTTTATTCCAATCAATAGTAAACATATCCAACAAAACCTTTACAGTATTAGAATTATCTGTAATTATCCCCATCTCCCTGTTCTGATCCAAACCTACCGAAAAATTATTCGAACCTATATATGCTTTTTCACCGTCTACGATTATTACCTTTGCGTGCACATAAAGGTCGGGTAGCGATCTTATACACTCTGTTCCAAGCAAATCCACGGCATCCGAATTTCCAGACACTCGGTAAAGTTCCGGAATAATAACTCTCACCTTCACGCCTTGTTTAATCTTATCTTCAATGAGATTGTTGATTTCCGGATCCTCCATTTCTTGTTGCCATATACCGATGGAAACTTTTGCACTTTTAATGAAGTCCTCTATTTTAGAGCGTGCATCTATGGGGCTCAGCACAATATTCGGGGAACTTACGGTATTAACAGGTTCTCTTTCCCAATCTTTTTGAAAAATACTATTTATTTCGCTTACCATATCGGGATCCGTAACTTCTATGCCAAATTCTCTATGTTTATGAAAAGAGCCGTATGTAAAGTTTCCTGTAAAAACAAACGCTTTTTCACCATCAATTACAAGAAACTTAGCGTGAGTTAAGAAATACGCAGGGTTTGCCCACTTAATATGAACACCATAATGTCTCAACATATACCGGACATTCCAATTTTCGGTATCTCCACCGACAGGACTTTTTTCCAACATAACATCTACTTCAACTCCCCTGGCTGAAGCGTCTCCTAATGCATCAGCCAAATCATATTGAGTAAAACCGTATATTTCAAGGTGTATAGTTTGCTTTGCAGAATTAATTTCCCTAATGAGTGGTGTTTCCCCTGAATAAGTCTCTACGATAAGTTCCGGAGAGACTGCATTAGGAATGGTTTTTCCTAAAATAGGACTAAATGACAAGGCCACGAAAGTAAACGTTAGGAATATTGAAACTAAAATTTTCTTTTTCATATTTTCTCCTTACCCCCCGTATTCTATTGTTACTGTACGTGTATTCGGATCCCAACCGACTTTTGCCCCAAAAGCCTCCATAATAAATCTTATCGGAACAAAAGTTCTATTATGAAGAATAACCGGAACCACCTTAGAGTTGTTTGGATCTATTTGACGTGGAGACCCATTTACGTATGCAGTATTCTTGCCAATAAATAATTCCACTACGTTACCATTTAGCTCTATTGTAACCTTCCTTAATTTCCCATTCCAGGAAACATTTGCACCAATTGCTTCAGTAACAAAACGGATCGGAACAAGAGTTCTACTATTTTCAATTACAGGTGCAACATCTGTTTGAACAAATCGCCCATTCACAAGCATACCTTTATGATCTATTACCATCTTCACAACAGTTTTTCCTTTTTGGTCGTAGATATAAAGGCCTCCGGATTCCGTAGCAACAAAAATAGCCCCGCTCTTCTGATACACAAAGTCAGGGCTGAACACTGTTCTATACACATATCTATTGTCTTTGTCACCATTAATATTTTCCCACATATCCCCTGAATCAAAACTCAAATATACTCCGTCCCAGGAGCCCGCGAGGATAATATGGTCCTTACTGTAATTTGGAGATAGCTTTACACCGTCAGCCCACATATGAAATTTGAGCAAAGCATCTGAGATATTCATAAATGAAGAACCCGCATTTTTGGATAGGTAAATTCCACCGCCCGTCGTGCCAACTACAATAGTGTGATCTTCGGAAAAATTCTTTGAAACAGAAATATCGGCTATGGAATAGCGGGGAATAGAATTTGTACCTATCGGAGCCCAGCTTCCCCCATTGCTTGTTGTTTCATAAACATTTCCTCCGTTCGTTCCAATAAAGACATTGCCTTTTACTCCGTCAATTGCAGTAATATTCAAATCAAACGGCAATATACCACTATTAGATGCCGTAAACGTATCACCACCATTATTTGAAACAAAAACGCCATTATCTCCGCTTCCTACATAGATTACATTGCCATCACCAAACATTACATTTACAAATTGAGTTCCAATATTTATGTTAGTAAACGTCTTACCTGAATCAAGTGTCCTAAACATCCCTTTCCCGTAAGTTCCAACAAAGTATTTATTTGAATTGCCATACACACTCTTGACTTCTGAATTTTCAGGAAAATTACTGACCAATGTGAATGTCTTGCCCTTATCGTTTGAAGTAAAAAGTCCGTTCCATTTTGTGCCAACAAAGACAGTTTTATCGCTCGTATAATTGGTAGAAAAGTTAATGGTAAGAACATCTGCACCAGTAATACCATAGCTACTTTTCGTAAAATTCCCATTTTCATAAATTTCAAAAACCCCAGTACCTAACGTCCCTACTAAAATATTTCCGTCTTTTTCCAAAGTAAGACAACTTGGAATAACACCAGCTTTTTTTGCTATTTCTTTCCAGCCACGGCCGTTATTATTCGTTAAGATACCATTTTCTACGGTAGCAACAATTAAACTCCCTTGATTCATTATGGCATCATTAATCTTGTACCCCTTTAACTCATGATCAAAGTTCCCTTTATTCCCAATAAAAACGCCATCATAAAAAGTAGTAATACAAATCATACCAGAAGGACTAAAAAGAACTTTTGAGACAGGACTATCTGTAAATTTGTCTGCTACGACAGTTTTGTTTTTACCGTCTGTATTCACAGTGTAAACAGTGCCATTTTCACATCCGACATATAAAGTATCGCCTTTCACGGATAGTGTAGTAGCAAGAGGTTTTGGAAATCTTGATATAGTTTCCCAGTATCCACCATTCTTTGCCCATTTCATTAAAAGCCCATCAAAAGACAGTGCAAATAATTCTCCATTTTCGCTTTCAGCAAGACCAACAATAAAGCTTGACTCAAGGCCCATATTAAGGAATTGCCAATGATCTCCTTGATCTCTGCTCATAAACACGCCACTATCCTTTGTGCCAATAATTATTGCACCTTTTTTAAAATATCTGGATGCAAGAATTACATTAGCACCTTCTGCAAACGTAAAAGGTAACTTCGTCCAGTTTTTTCCATCAGGGCTCTTAAAAATAGCACTGTCAGTAGAAAGATATAGTGCACCATCTTCTGCAATCTGCATGGAAGAAACTCTGCCACCATATATATCCTTTGGATTCCTCCAACTAACATCCCCTGAATCGGCCCTGACAGCAAATAAGGGTGTAAAAACAAATAATAGAACAACAAGTAAAGCTATAAGTCTTTTATTCATACCTTACCTCCTAACATCTTTTAAATACAATTCTCCTCTAAATGTAAAAGTTGCTTCTCCGGAAAGAAAGATATCGTCACCCTTAAAACGGACAACCAAGTTTCCACCTTTCATTCTTACGAGGGTTTCTTCTTCATTTAGAAACTTTCTCGCGATAAAAGCAGACGAAACAGCCCCGGTCCCACAAGCAAATGTTTCAGCCCACACACCTCTTTCAAAGGTTCTAACTCTTATGGAATCTTCTTCAAGTTCTACATAATCAACATTTATTCCCTTAGGAAAAATATTGAAATTTCTTGCGATTGCAATGGATTTATCAATAGCTATTTCCCCTAAGTTCTTTACAATTGTAACAGCATGAGGCTCACCCGGGTAAACAACATAAAAATGCCTGCCCAAAAGATCTATTTCTTCTTCCGTCTTTCCGCTTGGTGGAGATAAAAAGTTGCCTATTTTCTGCATCTTGCCCATTTCTACCGTGTATTGCCCATTTTTACAAATTACCGTCCTTACCCCGGACAGAGTTTCTATTTTTACGCTATCTTTATTTTCTTTTTCCATTATATAAGCAGCCACACACCTAATCCCGTTACCACACATAGAAGCTTCGCTTCCATCAGGCTCACAAATCCTCATTTTAACATCTGCAGAAGCAGAATTTTCAAGATAAAGTAAATCATCAGCACCTATAGAAAAACGCCTCTTACAAATAATCTGAGCAAGCCTGCGTGGATCTTTTAACGGAGTTTCCCTACCATCAATTATTACAAAATCATTTCCAGCACCTTGAAATTTTTCAAATAGTATCGTCATTTATTCTCTCAATTCTTGCTCCTAATAATTGCAATTTCTTCTCTATATGCTCATATCCCCTATCTATATGAAAAACATTAAGGACTTTAGTGATCCCGTTTGCAAAAAGGCCTGCAGTAATAAGAGCTGCACCTCCACGCAGATCTCCTGCCTCGACTACAGCCCCCTGCAAAATACCATTGCCCCTAATAAACGCTGTATTATTTTCGATTTTTATATCTGCTGTCATCTTGCGCAATTCTTTAGCTGCCCTAAAGCGATTCTCAAAAATTGTTTCTGTAATTACGCTACTGCCATCAGCAGTTACAAGTAAGGCCATCATCGGAGGTTGAGCATCAGTTGGAAACCCTGGATAAGGAAGAGTTTTAATATTTACTGCGTTTAAGCGCTTTGTTGCACGGATATGAACTGAATTACCAGAAGGCATATCAACAGAAGCACCCGCTTCCTTAAGTTTCATTATTACAGGTTCAAAATCTTGTACACGAACATTTCTGATCGTTACATCTCCTCTCGTAATAGCTCCCATAATAACGTATGTCGCTGCTTCTATTCTATCAGGTATTATCTCAAAATCTATGGGAGAAAGCTTTTTAACACCATTGACCTTTATAATACCAGACCCATTCATTTGAATATTTGCACCGGCCCTGTTCAAAAAGTCAATGAGATCCCGAATTTCGGGTTCTCTTGCACCATTTTCTATAATCGTAGTGCCATCTGCAAGGGTAGAGGCTATGATCAAGTTTTCAGTTGCTCCAACGCTTGGAAAATCAAGATATACGGAATTGCCCTTAAGTTTACCAGCAGATCCGATTAGGTAACCTTCGTCCCATTCAACATTTGCGCCAAGCTGTTTTAGGCCTTTTATATGCAAGTCTATGGGACGACTTCCTATATTACACCCACCTAAAGAAGGGAGAAGTGCCTTTCCGTTACGAGCAATCAATGCACCAAACAAAGTTTGCGTCCCTCTTAAGCTATGCTTTTCACTAAGAGCAATCTTTGAAGAAATCTCACCACGAGTATCTAATAATACACCTGTTTTCGTATGTTCAACAGAAACACCTATTTCTTTAAGAATTTCTAAAAAATGCCGCACATCTAAAATGTTCGGTACATTCTTTATGTGCATTTGCCCTTTAATTAAAAGAGCGGCAGAAAGAACAGGGAACGCCGCATTTTTTGCACCAGAAATCTTAACAGTACCTTTAAGAGGAACTCCTCCTTCAATCTTTAAATATTCCATATTTTACTCCTTTCATTAGGTAGCTTTCCACAATATCAGCAATTTTCTTGCCCGCTTTTCCGTTACCAAACGGATTATTTGCAGATGACATTTTATCATAAAAATCTTTATTTTCTAATAATTCAATAACATATTTTTTAATACGCTCTTTATCAGTGCCTACGACTTTTACAATACCTGCTTCAACTGCTTCCGGCCTTTCAGTAACGCTCCGTAATAAAAGCACCGGTTTATTCAGAGAAGGAGCTTCCTCTTGTATTCCGCCGGAATCCGTTAGAATAAACAAGCTTCTATCAAGAAGGCTTAAGAAATCATCATACTGCATAGGTTCTATAAGCACAACATTTTCGTTCCTTCCAAGTATATTTTTTACAGTCTTCCTAACTATCGGGTTTTTATGAACAGAGAAAACAAATTGTATCTTTTCTTTATAAAGTTGGCTTACTTCACTTATTGCGTTACATATATTCTCCATGGGGTTTCCCCAGTTTTCCCTTCTGTGGGCAGTAACAAGCACAAATGGAATATTGCGTTTTAAAAATTTAAATTTTTTATTTTGTTTCCTCTTTACAATTTCCTGCACAGCATCAACAACTGTGTTCCCTGTAACAAAAACTTTGTTGGAGGGCACTCCCTCAGCAAGCAAGTTCTTCTGGGCATTTTCTGTAGGGGCGAAGTACAAGTCAGCAAGTACGTCAGTTAATTTTCTATTCATTTCTTCAGGATACGGAAAGAACTTATTAAACGTTCTTAACCCTGCCTCTACGTGCCCTATAGGGATTTTCTCATAGAATGCGGCAAGTGTGGAAGAAAAGGTAGTTGTAGTATCTCCGTGAACAAGCACAATATCGGGTTTATCTTTTTCAAAAATTTCTTTAAGCCCATTTAAAACTTTCACAGTAATTTTTGTGAGTGTTTGCCTATCCTCCATCACATCAAGATTATAATCCACTTTAATCTCAAATAAATCAATAACTTGTTTCAGCATTTCTTGATGTTGGCTTGTTATAATTACCCGTGTTTCTATAGATTTTTTTGCCTTCAGCGCTTTATATACGGGATACATTTTTATTCCTTCAGGTCTTGTTCCAAAAATAAGAAACACCTTTTTTTTCATTTAACACCTATAAAAGCAACATACAAACCTATTACGGAAAGCACCGTAGTAACAAGGTAATAAAATACGGCAATTTTACGTTGCGACCACCCTTTTTTTAACAGCTTGTAATGTATATGGTCAGTGTCATAATGAAAAGGAGAAACTTCTTCTTTTGCACGTCTAATCACAGAAGTAAATACCTCTGTGATTGGAATACCAAGCGTAAGTATAGGAATTGACATTGTAATGAAAGTGGCAGTTTTATAAGCACCGATAACAGAAATTGTCGCAAGCACAAAGCCTAACAACTCCGCCCCGGAATCTCCAAGGAATATACGTGCTGGGTGAAAGTTATAAATAAGAAATGCAATAAGTGAACCGCTGAGAGAGAGAAGTAAAAGGGCAAGCGCAAGGTCACCTTTATACACAGCCACAATGGTTAAAGTAACCGAAGAAATTGCCCCAACACCTGCTGCAAGTCCGTCAAGTCCATCAATAAAATTCAGTGCGTTCGTGACACCCACAATCCATATAAACGTAAGCACGATACCGCCCCAACCAAGATACATAATTTTATGTGTAAAGGGGTTGGTAATAAAATCAAATTTTACTCCAAAAAGAATAACCACGGTTGCAGCAATAAATTGAATCATAAACTTCTGCAAAACAGTAAGGTTAAATTTATCATCAAACGACATTCCAATAAATATAATTGTGGAACCTATAAATAAACCAAGCAAGGGGTTGCTAAATTTGCGTATCAGCAAAAAAGTAACGAGAATAGGAGCAAATAAAGCAATTCCTCCTGTGCGAGGCGTGGGAATCTTATGAACTTTATCCCTGCCTTCTTTATCTTTCGGCTGGTCTAATATTTTAAATCTTTTTCCCAAGCTTATTGCAAACGGAGTGAAGATTGAGGAAAGGAAAAAACCAATCAAAAAATACAGTTCAAGAAGCGTAGAGTGTTTTAAAGCTATTTCTAATATACGTTTCATTTTGTGCCGAATAGCCTGTCTCCAGCATCACCGAGCCCCGGAACAATATAGCCATGTGAATTTAAGTGGCTATCTATGGAAATAGTATAAATAGGGATATCAGGGAAGGATTTGCTGAGTTTATCAAGACCTTCGGGTGCAGAAATCAAACAAACAAAAGAAATGTTTTTTACGCCTTTTTCTTTAAGCATTTCTATTGCCTTTATAGCAGATCCCCCTGTTGCCAGCATCGGGTCCACAATGAATATTTTATACTTTTCTATGTGCCTGGGCAATTTACAATAATATTCAACTGGCTCAAGTGTTTCAGGGTCCCTATATAATCCTATGTGGCCGACTTTAGCAGTAGGGATTAAGTCTATAATACCTTCAGCCATCGTAATTCCTGCACGCAAAATTGGTATAATAGCAATTTCATCTTTTAGAAGTTTCCCTTTCGCTTTGCCGATAGGAGTTTCAATATCAACATCCGTTAAAGAAACATTTCTGGATATTTCATACACCATCAAGGCGGAAACCTCTTTTACAAGTTCCCTAAACTCCTTCGTTGAAGTTTCCTTCTCCCTCATCAGGGTAAGCTTATGCTGAATTAAGGGATGGTCAATAAGATGAACATTTTTCTCCATATATCTCACCTACCTTATATAATTAATATCAGGGTAAAGGGGAAATTTATCTGATAATTCCTTTACCCCTAGCCTCACTTTATCAAGTTCATCATTATTATCTTTATTAGTAATAGCTTTGTCGATAAGCTCAGCAACAATTCCCATTTCTCTCTCTTTCATTCCTCTTGTCGTTAATGCAGGAGTACCTAATCGTAATCCGCTTGCCTTTGTTGGAGGCAATGGATCAAACGGTATTGCTTCCTTATTTGTTGTTATGCCAACAGAGTCAAGAAGTTTTTCAGCCTTTCTCCCCGTAATGTTCTTAGCTCTTAAGTCAATAATTAAGAGATGATTATCGGTTCCTCCTGTAATTAACCTATATCCCTCTGCCTCAAGTGCTTTTGCCAGGGCCACAGCATTCTTAACAACTTGCTTTTGATATTCGACAAAATCAGGCTGCATCGCAAGCTTTAAAGCAATAGCTTTTGCGGCAATAATATGTTCAAGTGGCCCGCCCTGTGTTCCGGGAAAGATAGCTTTATTGACCATTTTCTTATATTTATCTTTAAACAAAATCATCCCGCCCCTTGGTCCTCTAAGTGTCTTATGCGTTGTGGTCGTGACAAAATCTGCCAGAGGCACAGGCGAGGGATGAATTTTAGCAGCTACCAAACCCGCAATGTGTGCAATATCAACCATAAGGTACGCACCTACTTTATCTGCAATTTCTCTAAATTTGCTAAAATCTATTACACGAGGATATGCACTGGCTCCTGCAATAATCACCTTTGGTTTATATTTTTTAGCAAGGTCCTCTACTTGGTTAAAATCTATCAATTCAGTATCCTTATCCACACCGTAATGTACAGCGTTAAAGTACATACCTGATATATTCACATGGCTTCCATGGCTTAAATGCCCGCCAGCATTTAAATCCATTCCTAATAAGGTGTCCCCTGGTTTCATTGTAGCAAAATAAACTCCAAAATTTGCCTGGCTACCGGAATGCGGTTGAACATTTGCCCCTTCTGCACCAAACAATTGCTTGGCTCTTTCTATCGCAAGGCTCTCCACAATATCTATAAATTCACATCCACCGTAATACCTCTTCCCCGGGTACCCCTCGGCATACTTATTAGTAAGCACAGAACCCTGGGCTTCTAACATTGGCTCTTTAACAAAATTTTCCGAAGCAATAAGTTCTAACCTATTTCTCTGCCTGTCAAGCTCCTGCTCCATTGCAGTAGCTATTTCCTTGTCTACATCAAATATTCTCATCCTAATTGCCCCTCCTTACCATATATTTATATCTAAATTTCAATAAAAATCAACTATGATCTATTTTATAAAATGATTTAAAATATTGTTGCAAACTATCTTCAACATCAAAAATTTCCATTATGGAGTTATCTAAAAAAAGGGTGTTTTTATTTCTGTTTCCCATAATTCTTCCATTTCCTAAAAGAAAAATTTGTTTCCCTATAAATTGGGCAGCATTTAGATTATGGGTAGAAATCAGCACAACCCTTTCCTCTGCAAGTTGATTAAGCATAAAAGCAATCTCAATTTTATAACGAGGATCAAGAAAATTAAATGGTTCATCTATTAAAACAATTTTAGACTTCTGGGCAAAAATCCTTGCAAGCAGTACAAGCTTTTTCTCGCCTGTACTTAGTTCATTAAAATCTTTTTCCAGTAGTTTTTCAAGGCCCAATGTCTTAGCAATAGGATCAACACTTTTTCTGCCTCTACGCGGATAAAATCCCCAACTTATAACTTCTCTTGCGCTCAAGGGTATGGAAGGTATTTCACTTTCCAAAAAAGAAATATCTTTTGAAAGATCATAAAGATTTATCTCATTTAGTTCTTTGTCTCTTATCTTTACGCTTCCCTTTTTATATTTTAAATATTTAATCAATATCCGCATAAGGGTTGATTTTCCACTTCCGTTCTTACCTAAAATAAGGTAAATACCATACTCGGAAATAGAAAAAGATAGGTTATTCAATACCGGAACGCCCACCTTGTACTCAAAATACAAATTTTCAACCCTTATATATTGCATTGTTCCTTACCTTAAAAAACAGATAAACAAAAAATGGTGCTCCTATCAAAGAAGCAATGACGTTAATGGGTATTTCCTGAAAAGGAAGTATGGAACGTGCGATAAAGTCAAAAAGTGGCATTATAGTAGCACCGAGCATTGCAGTTATAATAGTGAGTTTAAATCTCTCATCACCTATTAACATTCGCCCTATATGTGGAACGAACAACCCAACAAAAATAATGGTTCCAGATACAACAACAGAAGCAGATGCAAGCAGAGCAGAAACAACAAGCATTGCAGTTGTAAAGCGTTTTAGGTTTATGCCAAGGGAGTGCGCCGTAATATCGCTTGATAGGTATATATTCATTTTTTTAGCATTCCAAAGAAGATATAAAAGCCCTACAATTAAAAAGGGAAGAGTAAAAATAAACTGATTTATAGTAGAATTGTTAAACCCTCTTAAGCTCCAGAACGTACTTTCCAAAAAAACATTTTTCTTGAACATAGAAAGAAAGTTATTAAACGCAGAAAGTATGTAGGAAATAGCAATACCGATAAGAACTATAGCCGTACGGGAATATTCCGAGCTTATTCGCGTAGAAATGCGTGCAAGAACCAAAATCATAATAAGTGCAAACAAAAACGCCAATATGGAAGCAATAGATATACCAAAAAAACTTAAATTAGCACCTATAATAATGGCAATGCTTACTCCCAACTCCGCAGCGGAAGATATACCTAAAAAATACGGATCCACGAGTGGGTTTCTAAAAATAGTTTGCACGATAAGTCCGGCAAGTGACAGCATTACTCCCACAGCAGAGGCAACGAGGAACCTGGGAAATCTGATATCAAATACAATCGAGTAAAATTTGCTGCCATTTCTGAGAGGTATGCTTAAAAAATCTTTTAAGGGAATATGTACCTGCCCAAAAAGTACAGAAATAACCGCTGTAAAAACTAATAACAGCGAAATTACAATAAAATAAATACGGAATCTTTTATCCACCCGCCTCACCATAAACAATATTAAAAAGTAATTTTAATGCCTGGATAATGCGGGGGCCCGGACGCTCAAAAATATCTGGGTTTTCAATAAAAATTTTATTATTTTTAACCGCACTAATGTTCTTCCATCCAGGACGGTTTTTTACCTCATTTATATTTCCATCATACAGCAAAATTATTACATCCGGATTGGCCTGTATAATAGACTCATTATTCATAACCGGCCAATCACCTTTTGCATTTTCAGCTATATTTATTCCTCCTGCTTCTCCTATTAAAGCATTAATAAATGTATCTTTTCCTGCAGACATCTTAGGATTATTCCAAATTTCCACATACACCTTTTTTCTTTTTGACTCAGGAATACCCATTGCTTTATTTATTACTTCTTTCTCTTCCTTTTGCATAGAAGCAACAAGCCTTTTGCTTTCCAAAACATTACCAGTTATTTTCCCAACAGTAAGCAGTAAATTATAAATATCTTTAATAGAATGAGGATCTGAAGTATAAACATTTACTTTTAGTGATCTTAGTTTATTAACCACGGTAAGAGGTGTTCCCCTGGCAACGAATACTACATTTGGATTTAATGCAAAAATTCGTTCAATGGAGGGGTTGAAAAACCCTCCAACCTTTGGTTTTTCTTTCGCCTCAGGAGGGTAATTGGAATAACTCGACACTCCTACAACCTTATTTCCAGCACCAATTGCAAAGAGAATCTCTGTGAGGTTGGGTGCAAGCGAAACAATTCTTTTAGGCTCAGAGTAGATGCTAATTTTGTTGTTTAAAACATCATAGCCCGTAAATATTCTATAAAAAAACAGTTTACATTGTTTATTTTTAACCTCAACTGAACCATTTAATAATTTAGCCACAAAATTTACGGAAATCATTGTTCTTCCTTTAATAATAAAGGGTTTTACCGCAAACAAATATTTCTTTTTAGATATAGTGCCGAACGAGTTACCCAATTTTACAAGTCCCGTATTATCCCCATATTTCAAAAGGATAGTTTTCGTATCGGCAATATAATGCACAGCACCTCCTGCATCTTCTACTACAGCACGCAAAGGGACAATATATTTATTATCTTTAAAAATCGGATTATGCGGAAGAACAAAGGCTTTATTATAAGTATCTATAAACGTTGTGTCTGACAAATTAAACTTAAAGAAGTATGTTACAGATTTAGCCGGAACAGCAAGCATTACGATAAATACGATGAGAATCAAAACAGTTACAACTTTCCAAAAATTATGCAAAGCTTGTCACCTCCTTATAACTCTTCTCATTATAGTCTAATCCATTTTTCTTGAAAACGCTATAAAAAAAATATTTCCATCAACTTTTTTCCATAAGGCCCTATTAATTTCTGCTGCAGTACTTCCTGTGGCATAAACATCATCAATCACTATAATAGAGCCATTTACAAAACCCTTTACCGCAAAGGCATTTCTAACATTCTTTATGCGAGCTACACGCGATAACCCCACCTGTTTCTCCGTAGTTTTCACTTTCTCAATTCCGTTAAATAATTCAATCCTAAATTGAGCGATTCTCTATCACCCACTGATAATTTTAGGAAGTTATGAAAAATTTACAATGATTTTTTGTTTAGTTTTGGTAATATTTGAATAATGATAAGAAATTTATCCTATTTTTCCTCTGTTTTGTATCTGAATTTCTCTGTA
>WFSP01000067.1 GCA_015485995.1 Caldisericales bacterium
GCTGTTTCCCTTCTCCCCTTCCGTAAGGATTTGGATGATCTGTTCTACTGTAAACTTCTTCCTTTTCATTCTTTTCATCACTCTCCTTTCCTAATTTAGTTTTAATACAAATTACAATTTAATCATCTGATTACAAATCCTCTCATTATATCTGTCTCATATTTGGGGAGCAGGGCAATTATATAAGGTGGAGGATTTTGGGTACTCTACTGTGTAAGTAGGAAGCTACATAAATTATATACCTAACAAACAAAACGGGAGCCTAAGAAGCTCCCGTCAAACAAAAAACAGCCGCTAAAATTTACTAACTTTCAGCTTTTAAGTTTGTTCCCGCAGGTATCTTTTTCCCCACAATAATGGATTCTTTCATACCTCGCAGCAGATCTACCTTTCCTTTAATGGCTGCTTCTGCAAGCACACGGGGTGTTTCTTGGAAGGAAGCTGCAGAAAGGAAGCTATCAGATGAAAGCGCTGATTTTGTGATACTCTGGACCAGTACCTCAAAGCTCGCAATCTTTCCTCCAGATGCTCTTGCTACTTTATTTGCAACAAGTACTTCATCTCTTCCAACTATTTCACCTTCATAAAAATTTGTATCTCCTGCATTAACGATTCTTACTTTACTGAGCATTTGCTTCACAATAAGCTCAATGTGCTTGATGTTAATATCAACACCCTGGGATTTGTATACTTTTTCAATCTCCTGAATCAGGTACCTTGCTGCAACAGTTATGCCTTTTATACGAAGAAGCTCAGAGGGGTCAAGCGGACCTTCACTGAGGATATCACCTACTTTTACAACATCTCCACTTTTTACGTTAAGTTTTTTATCCCTTGTTGTTGTTATTTTATCTTTCTTACCATCTTTATTCACAATAACTACAATCTTCTTTGTCTTCTCAATGTTTATCTCAATCTTTCCAGTAAGAGGCGCGATTAGTGCTTTTCCACGAGGGCTGCGTGCACTAAACAGTTCCTCTACTCTGGGAAGTCCTGTTGTAATATCGGCAACAGCCGCACCACCTGTATGAAACGTTCTTAGTGTAAGCTGTGTTCCAGGCTCACCAATAGACTCTGCTGCTACAACACCAACCGCTTCACCGATATTTACATGTTTTCTTGAAGAAAGATCTAACCCATAGCATTTTGCACATATACCATGGTCAGCATTACAAGTAATCGGTGAACGTACCTTCACTTTCTTAACTCCGAGAGATTCAATAAGTTTAGCCTTTTCCTCGTCTATCAATTCATTTCTCTTAACTATAAGCTTCTTATCTCCGGCATACAATAAAACATTTTTTATTTTATGCGCTTTAAGTAAGGAGTAAAGCTCTTCATTCAGTATGTCGCCGTCATCAGCTAAAATTTCCCCGCTCTCCTTATCCACAATTTCCTCTGCAATAGCAGAACCGATAAGTTTTTTTGTCACCCTTTTCTTTTCCTTCATAAGAGGCGAATAAACATCTTCCGCTGCATACCTTCCCCATATTTGTTCTGAAAGAGAAAGGATTATAGTATTCCCTTCTTTTATCTCTTCAACATCAATTCCGCTAACACTATTTTCTATAAGGACTGAAGGAATATTTAGTTTATCAAGCAGCTCTGCTTGCTCTTTCGAAATAACATCGCCTTTCTGGATGATAATTGAATGGGCTGAAGAATCCTCCACATCCTCTGCAGCAACTCTTCCCACTACTCTAACGGACAGAGGTTCAATTGTTTCATCACCAATTTTTATAGGTTTTATTCTTTCAATCGCACAATCTTCTTCTTTAACAATCAAACTATGTGCAACATCAACAAGCCTTCTTGTAAGATAGCCTGAATCAGCTGTTTTAAGTGCCGTATCAGCCTGTCCCTTCCTAGCACCATGAGTTGAAAGGAAGTATTCAAGGACAGTTAAACCTTCACGCAAATTTGACTTAATAGGAAATTCTATGATTTTGCCTGTAGGACCTGCCATAAGCCCTCTCATTCCCGACATCTGGGTAATCTGTGCCTTGTTACCACGTGCCCCGGAATTTGCCATCATATATACAGAATCATACTCATCAAAATAGTTAAATACAGATTCTTCTATTTTTTTAGCTGTTTCCTGCCATATTGAAATTACCCTTCTATATCTCTCTTCCTCAGTAAGAAGCCCTTGTTCATAAACTTCATTCACCTTGGTAGATTCCTTTTCACCATTATTAATAATCTTTTCCCTTTCCGGAGGCATCTTTACATCATTAAGGCCAATGCTTATCCCGGCATGAGTAGCTTCTTTAAAACCTAAATCCTTCAAATTGTCAAGGAGAATATCTGTTTTTACAAGTCCGAATTCAGAATAAAAATCGGAGATAATCTTATTCAGCTCTTTTTTGCCTACAGTCTGATTTATAAACTTAAAACGCTTGGCTTCCTCGCTGCTATCAAATATTTCTTCTCTGATTTTATCATTAAAGAGCACTCTGCCAACGGTTGTTTCAATCTTTTTCCCGTCAGTGAGATAACGAATTTTATCATGTAACTTTAAAATACCCTTTTCATAGAGGCTTTCTACCTCTGAGGGAGAATCCAATAAATGAGGATATTGATTCTTATCCCTGCTTTCAAGTGTCATATAGTAAGAACCTAAAACCATATCCTGCACAGGCCCGTCCAATGGATTGCTATTTGCAGGTGACAGTATATTATGCGAAGAAAGCATAAGTGTCCTCGCTTCAGTTTGTGCAGCAAACGAAAGCGGCAGATGAATTGCCATCTGGTCACCATCAAAATCGGCATTAAAAGGAGTACATACGAGTGCGGAAATTTGAATAACTTTACCCTCTATAAGAACCGGTTTAAATGCCTGTATACTAAGCCTATGGAGGGTGGGCGCACGGTTTAAAAGCATAACATAGTTTTTAGAAACCTGCTCCAGTACTTTCCATACCTCAGGAGTGGGGCTTTCTATAAGTTCTTTAGCTCTCTTTTTATTGTAGCCCAATTTCGAAAGCTCATACACAACAAACGGTTTAAAAAGTTCAAGCGCCATTTCCTTTGGAACTCCGCATTGATCCAATTTTAAATCAGGACCGATAGTAATTACAGCCCTGCCGGAATAGTCTACACGTTTTCCTAATAAGTTTTCCCTAAAACGCCCTTCTTTTCCTTTTAAAATATCTGTAAGAGACCGCAACGGCCTTTTTGACGGGCCAAGAACCGGATAAGCACGCCTCCCGTTATCAAAAAGAGCATCTACTGCTTCTTGAAGCATTCTTTTTTCATTCTGCAGCATAATATCAGGGGCATTCGCATCCGTAAGTTTTTTGAGGCGGTTATTCCTATTAATAACTCTTCTGTAAAGCTCATTTAAATCATCAGAGGCATATTTTCCACCCTCAAGGGTTACAAGAGGCCTTAAATCAGGAGGAATAACCGGCACTCTTATAAGCACTATGTCTTCGGCCTTCCTATTATTTTTTAAAAGTCCTTCAACCACACCAAGAAGTCTCACCGCAATAATTTTTTCTTGCTTAGAGCCCTTCTTGAGCTTTTCAAGAGCTTCATCCCTGGCCTTTCTCAGGTCAATTTGCCTCAGAAGATCGAGAATTGCTTCTCCGCCTTTCTTAGCAACAAAATCATACCCTTCCAATTTATATAATCTATATTCTTCATCAGTCAGGAGCTGTTTTTTCCTCAGTTTTGTTTTCTTCGGGTCAATTACCACATAAGAAACAAAATATATAACTTTTTCAACGTCCTTTGCCAACATTCCGAGCAACAAACCAACATAATTTATATTATTTTTAAAATACCATATGTGCACAACTGGAGATGATAACTCTATATGGCCGAACCTCTCCCTTCGCACATTGGACGGTAAAATTTCTACACCGCATCTGGGACAGGTAAGCCCTGCATACTGAATACCTTTCATTTTTCCACAATGACATTGATAACTGTGGACAGGCCCAAATATCTTCTCACAGAAAAGCCCATCAGGCTCAGGAGTATATGTTCTATAGCTATATGTTTCAGCCTTCTTTACTTCACCGTGAGACCATTTTTTGATATCCTCACTGGAAGCAAGGAGTATCTGTAATGCTTCTATATCGTTTTTATTCAAAGACTTCACCTCCAGTTCTACTCATTATCCTCTCTCTTTGACTCAGCAACTACTTTCTCCGTAATTTTTGGAGGAGCAGGTTCATAATGCGAATACTCCATTTTGAACTCGCCCGTGCCCTGAGTTATAGAGTTTAAATCATTAGCATACATAAGAACTTCGGAAAGCGGGACAAGCGCTTCTATAATCTGTTTCCTATTTTCTGCCTTCATCCCTAACACTTTTCCACGTTTACTGTTTAAATCCCCGATTACATCTCCCATATATTGTTCATCTACTATAATCTCTAATTTTTCAATCGGCTCAAGAATTATAGGGTTACATTGTTCAAGGGCTTTCTTCAGTGCCATAGAGCCCGCTACTTTAAATGCGAGTTCTGAGGAGTCCACAGGGTGGTAAGAGCCATCCACAACTGTAACCTTGATATCTACGACAGGATATCCAGCTAAAATACCGTGTTCTATCGCTTCGCGAACACCCTTTTCAACGGCAGGTATATATTGTTTAGGAATTGCACCGCCAAAAATCTTGCTTTCGAACTCGAATTCTTTTCCGCGCTCAAGCGGCTCCACTTCCAACCAGCAATGCCCGTATTGGCCATGTCCTCCCGTTTGTTTCTTATATTTTCCTTCAACCTTTGTTTTCTTTGTAATTGTTTCCCTGTATGGTAATTTAGGGGTAGTAAGTTCAATATTTACATTGTATCTTTTCTTGAGTTTCTCAACAATTACCGAAAGATGCGTTTCGCCTATACCGGAAATAATCTGGTCTTTAGTTTCCGCATTCTTAGAAACTTTTACGGTAGGGTCTTCATCCGTAATTTTGGAAAGACCTATGCTCATCCTATCTTCGTCAGCCTTTGTTTTGGGCCACATTGCTTTTGATAGCATAGGTTCTGGAAATTTAATTGGGGGATATACAATAGGCATACCTTTATCAGAAAGAGTATCATTGGTCTGAGTAGACGTAAGTTTTGTGATTACACCGATATCACCTGCGATGATTTTATCAGTTGTCTCTTGGTTCCCGCCGCGCATAAATAAAAGCTGAGAAACCTTCTCTGTTACATCCTTGGAACTATTATAAACAGGGGCATTAGATTTTAAAACTCCGGAATAGACCTTTGTAAAGGAAAGTTTACCAACATAAGGGTCGCTAAGTGTTTTAAAAACAAATCCGGAGAAATTTTCATCGATAGAGATTTTTCTTTCTTCCTCTTCATTTGTTTTTGGGTTAGTTCCTTTAACACTGGACAGCATATCCGGAGAAACCATATATTCTACAATAAAATCAAGGAGCTCTTCAATGCCTATTGATTCGGTTGCTGAACCAGCGAGTATAGGGAAAAATTCGCCCTTTGCGTAAGCACCTTTTAATCCTTTGGAAAATTCTTCCTGCGTAAGTTCTTCACCTCCGAGATACTTTTCGAGTAATTCATCATCGCCTTCCGCAGCAATTTCAACAAGTTCCTTCCTCTCATTTTCGAAGCCCTCTGCTGAACCAGAGAGAATGCTTATAACGCCTTTTAATTTCTTGCCTTCAACTTGTGGTACTACGACAGGAAATGCTTTTGCACTAAAAGTCTCTTTAATCTGCGTTACAATCTTAAAGAAATCCGTACCTTCAATATCCAGCTTATTTACAAAAAAGGCTCTTGGTTTATTTTCTTTTGCAAGAAATTCCCACTGCTTTTTTGTCTGTATTTCTATACCGCTTGCTGCATTAATAACAATTAAGCCGTTCTCTCCCGCACGTATTCCGCTAAGAACCTCGCCAAAAAAATCTGCATATCCAGGAGTGTCAATAAAGTTAACCTTAACACCTTTATGCTCAAAGGGAACTAAGGACAAACTAATACTGATTTTCCTCTCCTTCTCTTCAGGCTGATAATCTGAAACAGTATTGCCATCTTCTACACGTCCAGCTCTCGAAACAAGCTTTTTCTTAAACAGTATCGCTTCAGCAAGGGATGTTTTGCCTGCGTTACCATGAGCAACAACTGTTACGTTCCTAATTTTCTTTGTTTCGTTTACCATCGTCTACTTCCTCCTTGATAAATATTTCTGGTTTTTTCTTTATAATATTAAATTTCTCTTCTTTTGGTTCTTTCTTTTTCAGTTCCGGAAGAGCTCTCAAATCTAACATAAGGCCTCTGAGCTCTCTTTGCAGTACGTTAAATGATTCGGGTATGCCCATTTCAAGTATTGTATTTCCTTTGGAGATTTGCTCATAAGCACGTTTTCTTCCCTCAAGGTCATCGGATTTTATGGTTAGCATTTCCTGAAGAAGATTGGCTGCACCGTATGCCTCAAGTGCCCATACTTCCATTTCTCCCAGTCTCTGTCCACCGAACTGCGCTTTTCCTCCGACTGGTTGTTGAGTAATTAATGTATATTTACCCACTGAACGTGCATGCAACTTATCTTCCGCAAGATGGTTTAGCTTCAGAAGATAAGATTCTCCTAAAGTTACGGGATAATCAAACGGCTTTCCATTTCTACCATCATACATAGTAAACTGTCCGGACTCAGGAAGTTGTGCTTTTTTCAAGAAGTCTTTTACATCCTTTTCAGTTGCACCGTTAAACACAGGAGTAACAACTCTTACGTTAAGTTTACGTGCAGCAAGGCCCAAGTTTGTTTCAAGAATCTGTCCTATATTCATCCTGGAAGGAACACTTAACGGGCTAAATATTACATCTACCATAGTCCCATCACCAAGATAAGGCAGATCTTCTTCAGGAAGAATCTTACTGATAACACCTTTGTTTCCATGCCTACCGGATACCTTGTCACCGACAATAACTTTCCTTTTTTTCGCAATAAACACCTTTATCAGTTTTCGGACGTTCTTCGTCAGCTCATAACCATCTTCTTGAGAGAATACATTAACTCCTATAACTACGCCGCCTTCACCGGGCGGTACTTTGAAAGAACTATTTTTAATATTTCCTGCCCGGTCGTTAAACAGATTTCTAAACAACCTTGCTTCGCTTGTTTCCTCCTCTTCTGGAAACGGGGTGGTTTTTCCGGCAAGAATATCTCCGGCTTTTACTTGAGAGCCAATTTTTACTATACCATTCTCGTCAAGGAATCTCTTTGCCTCCCTGGATACATCCGGTGGATCAGGAGTAAGTTCTTCAGGACCATGCTCAGTATCATGAACTTCTATATTATACTCTTTTACATGGATAGAAGTGAGCCTATCATCACTCACAAGTCGCCTGCTCACGATCACAGCATCCTGGTAATTGTACCCATACCAGGGAACGTATGCAACAAGGACATTTATTCCAAGGGCAAGCTCCGCATTCTTAGTGGAATATCCATCTGCTATCGGCTGGCCAGCTTTTACTTTCTGTCCCTTATGAACAATAGGCCTCTCATTTCTACACGTATCTTGATTCGTTCTTACAAATTTCTTTAGGTAATATATTTTTTCCTTTCGTAAATCAATCTTTCTGATACCCGTTTCTGCAAGCTTTCTCAACTTTTCTTGATCAATGATATCGCCTGCCTTAACCAATATCTTTTTTCTCTTGCCTACTTTAACAGCATAGTCTTTTGCTGAAACCCTATCAACCACATCCGTATTGATTTTTCCTAATGAGAACGTTTCAACCTCGCTTGGATAATAAATCACAAGGTCAGTAATCCCCTTCCCATAAAGCCCCTTTAAAAGCTCTTCCGTAATGCGGCTGTTAACCTCGATGCTACTCTTCGTATTTGTATATGTTGCAAATAATCCTTTACCGATAATATTTTTTCCAACAGCAGTAAGTGCTATGGAAAATACAGGGTTTGAGATAATTTTATCGCCTTCTTTAACTTTTATCTCCCTTACTTTACTGTTAAATAGCCTGTTAAGTTTTGTATCAGAAATTTTTTGCCCGGTTTCTATAATAGGTTTGTTCCTCTTGCTCAAAATAGTATCCGCTGAAATCTTTCCGATTAAAACTTCGTTTTTATCTAAAGCAAAACAACTCATTATAGGAAATTTCTGTAGCTTATCAGACTGAATTATAGATATGTTTTCTATCCCTTTAGTAATAAGTTTATCTAACATCGAGGGAGTAAGCTTTTCGCCGATATATTTTTCATAACCTTTCGCCCGCGGCTCAAAACCAAATAAGAGAACTTCTTTTTGTTTTATTCTGTTCTGAAGATTTATTCTAAGGTCATGAGCTTCCCTATATGCCGATACAGATTCTACCTCTGCGTCTTCGGGCACAATATGAATTTCACTGCTGGAAACATAAGAGACAATGCCATCCTCCTGCACAGTTGGTACATCAAGGTTGTCTATCGGAATGTGTTTTTCAATCCCAGTAGAAACACGCGGTGGGTCAGGGTTCAAAAGCGGAACAGCTTGCCTCTGCATATTACAACCCATAAGTGCCCTATTTGCGTCATCATGATCAAGAAAAGGAATAAGAGAGGCAGAAACTCCTATGACTTGCTGCGGTACAATATCCATAAGCTCAATTTTTTCCCTTTGAACAAGCCTCGGGAGAATTTCCCCAGATTCACTCCTTTCACGAGCTATAACATATTCCTCTTTTATTTTTCCATTTTTATCTACGGCAGTATTAGCCTGGGCAATAATATATTTTTCCTCTTCATCTGCGGTAAGCTCTACAATCTTATTGGTAACTTTACCTTTCTTCACTATCCTGTAAGGAGCCGTAATAAATCCATATTCATTTACTTTAGCATAAGTTGCAAGCGAGTTAATCAACCCTATATTCTGCCCTTCAGGTGTTTCAATGGGGCAGATTCTACTGTAATGAGAATAGTGGATGTCACGGACTTCAATACCTGCGCGCTTTCTATGTAATCCACCGGGGCCTAATGAGCTTAACCTACGTTTATGTGCAAGTGACGCAAGGGGATTTGTTTCCTCCATAAACTGAGAAAGCTGGTTAGTTCCGGAAAACTGCCTGAGTTGTCCGGATATGGTTCTTGCACTTATAATATCGGAAAGTTTTAGGTTTTCTTTTTGAGTTATTGTGATGCGGTCACGAGCACTTCTTTGAACTCTAACAACGCCACGCTCAAATTCTTCGGCGATAAGCTCACCTACTGTTCTTACCCTTCTATTTGAGAGATTATCTATGTCATCTACCTGCTTTATTCCTTCCCTTACATCAATCAGGTAGTTAACAATATCTACAAAGTCTTTTTTTTCAAGAGTCCTACTTGTGCCTTTTCTTCCGAATTTTTTATTTATCTTATAACGGGCTACGGGGAAATATTCATTTCTTCTCGGGTCCTTTAACAGAGTATGAACAAGCTGTTCTGCAGCTTCCAACGTAGGCCTTTCCTTCGGATGAAGGACCTTATATATCTCAATTTTTGCTTCTTCGGGTTTTTCAGTCCTATCACGTTTTAAGGTTTGCTCTATCCAATAATCAAGGCCTTTCACTTTCACGGTAATCTTTTCAATACCGTTTTTCAAAAGTTTTTCGGTTATATCCTCAGTGAATATATCACCTTTCTTTGCAATAATATTTCCATCGTTATCCAAAATATCCTCAGCAAGCGTTTTTCCAATTGCAACACTATAAGAAAAAGGAGAGGCAGTAAGTATATTAAGAGTCATCTCTCGCTGGAACGTATGCTTAATTTCTTCATTATCTGCAAAACCCACGACTTTCAGGACAAGGGTAAGAGGAAGTTTTTTTAATTTTTTCTTCAGTTTCATATAAATTACATTATCCTTACCTACCTCCATATCCATCCAATTGCCACGGTCAGGAATTACAGTAACAACATAGTTTAATATTCCTGTCGATTTGTCTTTTTCTATTTGGAAAAAGACACCGGGAGAACGAATTAGCTGTTCTACAACAACTCTTTTCCTACCATTTATAATAAAACAGCCTTCAGGGGTCATCAAAGGAACGTCAGCAAGATACACTTCTTGTTCTTTCATTTCACCCGTATCACGATATATCAACCTGAAACGTGCAGCTACCCGTGCCTCATAAGTAGATCCGACACGAGTGCAGTTTTCTATGCTCTTTACGGGCTTATCTATATGATAATCTATATATTCAAGCCGTACCTTCTTGGTCTCAATAGGAAATAATTTTTCTAAAATTTGTCCTATTTTTTTATCAAGAAACTCTTTGTAAGAATTTTTCTGGATCCCAAGTAAATTAGGGATCTCTCTTGCAGGTTTTGTCCTGGTAAAATCAATTACTCTCTCCATTCGGCCTCCTTCTCAAAAAACATAGCAAGGAAAAAATATACCAGTTTTTAGAATTCTGTCAAGTCAAATATTTTTTCTTTCTTTCGAAATGTCCACTCTTCCCTCCGGACTTTTCCATCAGGTAAAGCTCGTTAATAAGCATCTCCTTATCCATAGACTTACACATATCATAAATATTAAGTGCCGCAACGGATGCAGCAATTAACGCTTCCATCTCCACGCCTGTTTTCCCAACAAGTTCTGCAAAACTTTCTATTTCTATGAATGATTTTTCTTTATCCACATTAAATTGAATATCCACAAAAGTAATGTTTAACGGGTGACAAAGTGGAATCAACTCATCAGCCTTTTTTGCAGCTAATATGCCAGCAACTTTAGCACTAACAAGAACATCTCCTTTCTCAAAAATTTTTTCTAACGCTTCTTTGTTCATCCATATTTTTGCATGAGCACGTGCAGTTCGGTGTGTTTCTTTTTTCTCGGTAACATCCACCATTTTTATATGGCCTTTCTCGTCAATCTGACCCATCTCTACCCTCCTAACTCTCTCATATTATTGATAAAATCCTGATCATCTGTTTCAATAGGGCCATGTTCCTTTGGCTTTATATCAACGGATTGCCTTATAAGATTTTCCAACGCAATAACGTTTCGCTCTTTTACTGCATCCCATATTGAAACATATTCTTTAGAAAATAGGCAAGGGAAAATTTTCCCAGAGGCAGTAATACGAATCCTGTTACATTCAGCACAAAAATGTTGACTTACCGGAGTAATAAATCCTACCTTTCCGTTAGATCCCACAATTTTATAGTAGCTTGCCACTTCACCTCTGCTACCAAGTGCGGGTTCAAGTTTATGAGATTTCTTTATAAGCAGTAAAGCCTCTGAAAATCCCATATAATGTTTCTTCCAAAAGCTATTCCCTTTCACTGGCATAAGTTCGATAAAACGCACAACCACAGGATAATTTAAGGAAAGCTCGGCAATAGGAACAATATCTTCCTCGTTTACATTCTTCATTAAAACAGTATTAATTTTAATTGGCAATAAATCTTGATTTATAGACTCTTCTATTCCTGATTTTACGAGGTTAAAGCCATCAACCTGAGTTATTTCCTTAAAAACATCGCTTCGCAATGTATCAAGGCTAATGTTAACTCTTGTAAGCCCTGCTTTCTTCAGCTTACCCGCAAGAAACTTTAGAAAGTATCCATTTGTTGTAAGAACAATCTCTTTTATGCTATCTATTTTATGCAGAGCGGACACAATTTGAACAATATCTTTCCTCAAAAGCGGTTCTCCACCAGTAAGCCTCACTTTTTCTATTCCGAGTTTACCGGCTACGCCAAATAGGAATTTAATGTCCTCGGTTGTAAATTCGTCGGCACTATCCTCTTCAGACGTATGAGAATTACAATACAAACAGTTGAAATTGCATCTTGGAGTTACAGAGAATCGAATATACGTAATCCTCCTGCCAAACTTGTCAATTAAAGAAGCCAACGGGGTTCCTCCTTTTTATAATTATCTTTCCATACACGCCATCGTATCCATACTGTTTTTCAACATTATCTTTCCTCATTAAAACAATAGCCTCAGCAATTTCCTTATCAAGTTTTCCATACAATTCTTTTTCCTCAGCAAATATCAGCACGTTCAACTCAGTACCAAATTCATTTACTATAAAATCATACTTAGCGAAAACCGTTTTCGTATTTTTACCTTTGCCAAGTACTTGAGATAAAATTTCTTTTAACGGGATTGTATGCACAAATGGAATTTTCTTATTTTCTCTTTCCTTCTTTTCCCAGTGCGCTGCTTCCATAACTCGGCGGTAAACACCATAGGTAAGCGGTTTTTTACATACAGGGCACACTGTTTTTATAGGACTCTCAGGTAAAACATGCACATTACATTTCCTATGCCCATCACCAAAATATTTTCCTTCTTCAGGGAAAAATTCTATTGTAAACAGAAATTTGTCTTTATTAGCATCTTTAATAGTTTTAAACAAATCTTCATAAGAGCTAATGTCTTTCATTACATTTGCTTCCCTTGCAATATTCTCAGGAGAGTGCGCATCAGAATTTGAAATAAGAGTAAAATTATCAATATCTCTTACAAGATAGTTCATATAAGGATCTGAACTGAGGCCGGTTTCCAACGCAAATACTTTTTTAGTTTCGCCTTTAAAACATTCTTCTATACTGTCAAACCCAGATTTTGAGCCGAATAATCCAAACCATGGTGTCCAGATATGCGCAGGTATTACATTTATAGATTGTGAAAGCGCAGAAACTGTTTTAACAAAAGTTTCAGCATCCACAAATAGAGAAGGACGCCCATCCCCGGACAAATTGCCAAAATTAGAAAGTGCATTGTTTATGGCGTCCAGTAACTTAAAAGAGGGAACAGTAACGAGAAGATGAATTTTTCGTGCCTTTCCATTTTGTTTATAAATAAGGTTAACTTCCCCCGAAAGGATAAAACGTACACCATTAAACTCAAACAGTCCGTTCTGCAAATCCGTAAGCTTTGCTTTTAACTCTTTTACCCAGAGTGGATGCGTAATATCTCCACTTGCAAGCATCGTTACGCCTTTTATTTTAGCCCAATCCGAAAGACGTTTTAAATCCATATTCTTGCTGGTTGCCATACTGTAATGCGAATGTATATGCAAATCGACAACGTCTATCATCTGCATCTCCAAAAAGAAAGCTTAAATACAAGCCACATAAATTTAAGTGGGTCAATAAGCTGGTTTATTTTACTCTTTGCTTCTCTCCTATATATTGTTTTTATCGGGACAAATGCAATTTTGAAACCACACTTTGCTGCTTTTACAAGCATTTCCGTTTCAAGCTGGTACCGCTCAGAATTAAATTTAATTTTCTTTAAAACAGATATCTTTATTGCCCTATACCCCGACTGACTATCTAAAATTTTTGTATGGCATACAAGTCCTGTAAGATAAGAAGAAAAAGAATTTGCAAAAATACGAATCTTTGGCATAACCTTTGCGTTAAATCGCCTTGCCCCGACAACAATGTCAAAACCTTCACTTAATTTTTCTAAAAAAACCGGGATTTCGGAAGGGTCGTGCTGCCCATCAGCATCCAATACAACAACAGAATTTGCATTTTCTTTTATTGCATAGCCAAAGCCCACGTACATTGCCCCTGCCTTCCCTTTGTTTTCTTTATTTCTTATAACAAATGCTCCTGATTTTTTTGCAACTGTTGATGTATCATCTGATGAACCATCATCAATAACAACCACCCTATCTACATATTTAGCCGTGTTTACTACGACTGATTCAATATTATTTTCCTCATTAAATGCAGGAATTATGGCAATAGTCAACATTTAAATTCCTTAAAATAATCAAAGAAATGAAACCATTGGTCAGGATATTTCTTTATGTATCTTTCCAAAATGAAGGCAAATTCCTGCACATACTCTTTAACAAATTCTTTTTCTCCCTTGGCCCTGTCAATGGCTATCTCAGGCTCAAGAAAAGCCTTATACTTTCCATCGGCAACTCTAATAGCACATCCAAACACGCTTTTTACACCTGTTCTGTATACAAGCACGGCACTGCCTTTGGGAAATGTAACGCATTTTCCGAAAAATTGGACTGGAATGCCATCTTTATTTAAATCCCTATCACTAACAATAGTCGCAATCTCACCACGCCTTAACGCTTTATACACGCCTACGGCACCACCTTTAAAAGGATGCACAAAAACATTCCCGCTTGTCCTTACTTCCCTGTATAGTTCTTCTGTTTTTTTATCAGGCTGCGGGAGACCGATACCGTTAGCCTTATAGCCCATATAACCAATAATGAAACCCGCTACTTCCCAATTGCCAATGTGTGCAGTAGAAACAACAACACCCTTTCTACCCAGGGTAAGATTTGCCATTTTCTTGTCCACTCCATTCAAATCAACAAAATTCATCCAATTATTCTTATTCCAGGTGAAAAGTAGAAAATAATCGGTTATGTTTAATGCAAAATTTTTATAAAGATTTATAGCTGTTTTTCTAATCAATTTTTGATCTTCATTATTCAAAATAATTTTTAAAGTATGAAACACCTGCCTCCTTTTCCTTATAAAAAAAATAAAATCAAGGTATGCCAATCCTCTTGCCAGCGCATAAGCGGCACGCCTTGGAAGATGCAATGCAACAAAAATACCTATTCTATAAAAGAAATAAAGTATCACCTTTTTCTAAAAGCAGGGTGAGTAGATAGAAACTCAAATTTAGTTCTTCCTATATTCGGGGAGTAAGTGTATTTTGGAACTATAGTAGTATATCCTAAAATACTTTTTACTACATCTTCACGAGACCCACTACTTAAAAGATGCAATGCAAGCGAGTTCCTTAATATGCTTGGCGTAACATCCTTATGTAACTTTGCTTCATCAGCCTTTTTCTGAACCACAATATAAACAGTCTGGCGGGTAATTTTGCCGCCCCTTCTATTCACAAAAAGATATTTCTTCCCGGAATTATGCGGGCTACGTCGTTTCTTCATAAGATTTTCCCGTTCTTTGAGGTAAGATTTTAAAACAGGTATAAGTTTCTTACTAAAGGGAATTACCCTTTTTACATTCCCGTTGACACAAGTATAAGTTGCTTTTTTCAAATCAAGATTGTTCAAAAGTGCCTCAGAAATTTCCGATGCCCTAAGCCCCGTATTATATATAAATAATACCATTGCCTTATTACGGGATCCAATGAAACCTTCGGAATGCAAAGCCTTAGTAAGTTTTTCAACATCAGGAACAGAAAGTGTAGCAATAACTCTTGGGTCGACCCCTTTGAATCTTATATCCGAGAAAGGGTTTTTATTTCTGAACAATCCCTCCCTTTTTAAATAATTAAACAAATTTTTTAGAGAAGAAATATTCCTCATTACACTCCTCTCTTTTAAATTTTCTTTAAGGAAAGTTAAATATTTCGCTGCTATTTTCCCATTTACGTTAATAAAATTATTAACACTATTATCTTCAAGAAAATGTATGAATTTATAAACATCATTTCTGTAAGCATCAAGTGTATTCGCAGAAAATTTACCGGAACGTGCCACATAGCTCAAAAATTGTTCCGCATAATTGACCAACCTGTTATTTTTCATTTTTCATCACCTTCCATAGTAAAAGTCCTATCA
>WFSP01000068.1 GCA_015485995.1 Caldisericales bacterium
AAAACTTCTTCTAATAGCCCATCAAATATACCTAAATAAGTCCCAGTACAAACACCTCGACATAGATCCCGATAAAAGAGACAAAATAAAGGATAAAAACTTATGTTTTTCCTCTTGACAAAGATCGTAGTATCTTTGATGAGGCAATTCGAACTCTTTGATTTTGGAAGCAAAATGGTAAAATATATTTATGGATGTGATAATAGCCAAATTGATTTTAATAGTGTTTTTGTTTTCTTACACACTCTTTTTGTTGAGCCTGTACGACGCAAGGCTTGTAGTGAAGGGAAAAACCGTATTGGTTTTCTTTGCAGGGGCACTTATGTTTATATTTGTTTTCTTAGTGCAAAATCCTATTCAATCTCTTATAGTAGATTCAGGCCTGCTTACTGAGAGAAACTATGTCTTGGGGGTCACAACAATTGCACTGATTGCGGGATTCTTTCAGGAATTTTTGAAGATTGTCCCTGCTCTTTCTGATAAGTGGAATTTGTTTACTGCTGCTGCTGCGGGTGCAGGATTTGGTTTTATAGGAGCAATGATTATGATTATTCCGCATTCTTCTTATTCAATTTTGGAAATTACCGAATGGCTTATCATAATTGCATTCCAAATGGCAGCAACCGTACTTATTTTTTATGGCTTTAGCAAGACCATCAAAACAGGCGTGCTGCTTTATATTTTAATTTCTATTATTCATACAGTGGCAGAATCAGCCGTGATTTTTCAGAAGATGCGCCCAATGATTTTGATTTATACTGTAATAGTGCTGCTTGTTATTACTTTGCCGTTATTTTTTATATCTGTAAAAAAATATAAAGATGCATTGTTATGAAGAAGTTTTTACTCTTTTTAATACTGCTTGCCTTTCTTGTAGGGTGTGGGCAAAAAGTGCCAGATCTCCCGGCAATTCGTATCAGTGGTAAAAATTACCCCTCTAAGGGCACTCTTCTTTATCAGGTAACTGACGAAAACGGTAAACCTCAGGGGAAAGAAACCGTTGATTTTCAAACGAAAAATAATATTGTTTGCGTTCACTCGGATGTAAAAGTTACTACCGTATGCCTTGATAAAAATACATTTTCGCCTGTTAGTGAAACCGCGCGCTTTATGGTGAATAAAGCACCGTCAGATGTTCATATTAACTTTCTTTTAAATAAGATAAAAGTACAAATAGAACGGGGCGGAAAAACAAAGGAGTTTTATTTGCAAAAGGAAACGCCGCTTTACCCTGACGATATACTGGATTTTGCACTTCAAGGAATGGATTTTTCTCAGGCGGATGTTTATCTTTATGATTATTTTCCCTATACTTCCCTTAAGTATGTTTGTGAGGTGAAAAATTTAGGCAAAGAGAAAATCAGGATAGGAAAAAAAGAAGCCGAAGTTTATCATATTGTTGTTGATTTTGGAAAAAAACATCGCAATCTTTACTTTGATGCGAAAATACCCCACCTGCTTTTAAAACGTGTTGAAAAAAATGTTACTTTCACATTAAAAGAATTTATACCTTAATTTTTCCTTCCCTAACTTTCATCATTTCAAACAGTTTTAACAATTTTCTTAACGGGATTTTTTTTGCACCTCCCAATGCATCTGCAACAAGTAGCATCTCGCATAGGTTTTCAAGCTCCTCAATTCTTCTAAACGCTTTTTCAAGTGTGTCGCCTACTGTAATTACCCCGTGATTTGCAAGCAATACCGCATTTACATTTTTGAACGCCTTACCTACATTTTTAGCAAGTTCTTTTGAGGCTGTTATTTCGTAGGGCAATACGGGCACTTTGCCCAGAAGAACAGCTGCTTCTTCGTGAACTGCCTCTGTTATCGGGCGCCTTGCAATTGCAAACCCGGTTGCAAGAGGGGGGTGTGCATGAATAATAGCTTTTACGTCAGGCCTTTCCTTGTAAAGTATAATATGAAACAGCATCTCTGAAGAGGGTTTCTCTTGTCCTTCTATAATGTTTCCCTTAAAATCCATTACAACAATTTCGGAGTAGTCTAAAACATCTTTTGGTGTCCCTGAGGGCGTGATGTATATAACACCTTCGTCCAATACGGATATATTTCCTCCGTAACCTCCGTTTAGTCTCCGTTCGTAAAGTCTTTTTCCGGTTGATACTATTTCTTCTTTTATTTTTCTTTTCATATTGTTTGCACTCCTTCCTAATTTCATATAATATGAATTTAATGAAAAAATTAAAATTCATAGTAAGCAGAAGGATTGATCCATTTTTCAATTTGAAAATGGATGAAAAGATGCTTTACCTTATCGGGCAAGGCGCAATGGATGAAGCGGTACGCTTCTATAAGAATAGCGATTCTGTAATTTTGGGAAAGTATCAGTGCGAAAAACTTGAAGTAAATAGAGATTATTGCGAAACAAACAGTATTCCCGTGCTGAGGAGAATAAGCGGGGGAGGAGCGGTTTTTCACGATGTTGATAATTTGAATGTAGCGATTTATATAAAGGAGCAAAGTATGCCCTCACGTTACATTGTGGAAAGTATGAAAATGTTCAGCAGCGCAATTGCAAATGCTTTAACGGGGCTTGGCGTGTATGCGGAAGTGGGTACTCATGGTGAAGTTACAATGAAGGGGAAAAAAGTTTCCGGTTGTGCTGCAGCAAAAAAGTTTAGAGGTTTTTTATACCATGCAACACTTCTTCTCAATACGAATAGGAAAAGATTGCACAACGCATTAACGCCGCGGGAAGCTTTTATACCAGGCAGAAAATATGTACGCAGCAACAGAGCCGTTGTTATAAACTTGTATGATGTAAAGTTTATACCGGAAAATGTTATTATAAAGGCTATCTTTAAAAGTTTTTCAAGTATTTTTTAATAAACCGCATTTATTGTATAATTGCTTTATGAGCATAAAACCTGACAAGTGGATTAAGGAACAGTCGAAAAAGGGAATGATTGAACCTTTCGCAAGCAAGCAAGTATCAAAAGGGGTAATATCTTTTGGTGTGTCTTCGTACGGCTATGATATGCGTATTGCCGATGAATTCAAAATTTTCACAAATGTCCACTCAACTGTTGTTGACCCAAAGCATTTTTCAGAGGAAAGTTTTGTAAATTTTAAAGGCAAAGAGTGTGTTATTCCACCTAATTCGTTTGCGCTAGGGAAAAGTGTTGAATATTTCCGTATTCCGCGCGATGTACTCTGCGTGGTTTTGGGGAAATCCACTTATGCAAGAGCAGGTATCATTGTAAATGTGACTCCCCTAGAGCCAATGTGGGAAGGGTATGTGACTATAGAAATATCCAATACTACACCGCTTCCCGTTAAGGTATATTCGAATGAGGGAATTGCACAGGTATTATTTCTTGAATCTGACGAAGAATGCGAGATTTCTTATAAAGACAAAAAAGGAAAATATCAAAAACAAACCGGCATATGGCTGCCAAAAGTTAAGTAGAAGGTGGTTATGGAAAGAGCGCTTACTTTTCTATTTGATGTTCCTGTTGTAGCAATCTTTTCCTTTTTAATGTTATATTTATTTAAACAGAATTTACATAATTTGAATTTATTTCTCGTAGCTATTATTTTTGTTGGTGTCATCCCGCTTTTTGCATGGACTTACTTGATAAAGCATCCCGGAGATTATGAAGGCGAGCGCAAACTTTCCTTTATCTTGGATGTAATAAGTTATCCTATTGGTTTTGTTGTGCTTGCCATAGAAAACCTACATAATGTATATACTGCCCTATCACTTTCTTATTTACTAAATGTAATTTTTCTCATTGTAATAAATAAGTTTTTTAAATATAAGGCATCCGGCCATGGAGCAGGTGTTGCCGGGCCTGCAACTGCACTTACTATTGGTTTTGGCTTGAAAGGAGCATTGTCTTTTCTTTTTCTTGTCCCTGTTTTTCACTGTAAAATTAAGCTTAAAGACCACACATTTATGCAACTTCTTGCAGGGGCTTCTTTAAGCATTTTGCTTACGTATGTATCGTTTGCTGTGCTGGGAGTGTTATGATAAATATTATTGCTGATTTTGCAGTGCATTTATATAATTCATAAAGATTTTTGTGTTAATCGTTGCATAATTGGACTCTACATTTAGGGAGTTGTATTTATTACAAAGGAGGGGATTAAAAATGAATAAAAAGGTAAAAATTGTTACAGATTCAACATGCTATCTGCCCGAGGAAATAATTAAAAAGTATGATATTACGATTGTACCTCTTTATGTGAGATTTGGCGACAAGGTATATAAAGAGTTATCGGATATGGGATATGACGAGTATTATAAGAGGATAAGAAACGGTGAACTTCCTGATACTGCACAGCCTTCAGCAGATGATTTTATTGGGGCTTACAAGCCGCTTGTGGAAAAAGGATATTCGATTATTTCCCCACTAATTTCCGCGGAGATGAGCGGTGCCGTAAATGCAGCGAACGCTGCAAAAGAAGCTCTTGGAAATTCCGATATATATATTTTTGATTCGTGGTTCAATTCTCTTGGGCTTGGCTATCAGGTTCTGGAAATTGCCAAAATGCTTTATGAAGAGGGAAAAAGCGAAGAAGAGGTAATAAAAGCGCTCCCGTCTATCCGTGATAAAATGAATATATTTTTTGTTGTAGGTGATTTGTATTTTCTCGCTCGGCTCGGTAGAATCGGCAGGGCAAAGGCAGTGCTTGGAACAATGATTAAAATAAAGCCGCTTCTGTATTTCCACGAGGGTTTTGTTGACGCGCTTGAGCAGCCGCGTACCATAAAGCGTGCGAAAAAAAGAATGTTAGAACTTACAAAAGAGGTTGTTGCTAAGAGGGGTTTAAAATATATTTCTGTAATTTACGGAGACAATATTGAAGAAGCTGAGCAGTACAAAAAAGAGTGTGAAAAAGAATTTGGCAGGAAAGTTCCACTTACGCGGCTTGGCCCGGTAATCGCAACACATACAGGCCCAAAAGTGCTTTCTTTGCATTTTTATACGGAAAGGTGAGTCTTGTTCTGGAGTGTAAACAGGTTACATAAAATATTTGGCATAAGTTATTTTTAAGATTTTAACTTGAATTTTTTCATTAAGAAATTTGCAGGCCCAAGCATTGTTGGCCACGGTATTTGTGCGAGCGTTATAATCAGAGCTGTTTGAGGGCTAAGGAACTGCATTGCAAGCACTATGCCGATAGAAACATTCATAAACGTTTTTGAGTTTGACACAGCAATTTTCTTTTTGTTATCGAGGAAAAGAACCTCTAAAATGCCGAATAGCAGGAAGAAAAAGTAAATTGGATAAACAAGGGCAAGGTATTTTAGCACTGTAACGGGGTGTGTATAAATAAATTTTGCATTGATTGAAAGCACAATAAGTGAGAGAAATGACATTGGCAATGCGGTAATTGATTTGCTTCTTCTGATGAACAAAGCAGTGGCCTTTTTAAAAAACTTTTTAAACGGTACTGCCAAAATGAGTGGTATAAGAATAAGCTCGGCCATAGTAAGGAAAACTCCAAAATAGTTCAGATGCACAACTTTCCTCATTAATAGAAAGAACAAAATCGGAATACTGACAGGGGCAATGAAGTGGCTGAAGATAGTAATAACAACTGTTAGGGATGTATCTCCTTCTATGAGTTCTGTCATTGCAGTGGAGGCAACACCTGAAGGGACTGCAGCAAGTAAAAGTACTGCAGCAATAAAGTGGTTATCCCTTATAAAAAGAAAAAAGGCCAGGAAAACGATAACAGGGGCGAGAAACATATTCATAGAAGTTACGTACAGGGGCACAAGCGGTTTTTTAAGATACAAAATGATTTCCCCGAAATCTATCTTAAGAAACGACACAAAAAGAATAAACATAAGAATATATTTTAAAGTCCAGCTAAGAAAACCGAAATAGGGGAAGATCAATCCAAAAGGAACTCCGATTAAAAGTACGAGAGAAACATTGTTTTCTATATACTTTATAATTTTCATATGTTTATATATTACTAATTTTAAGGTTTTATAAAAGTTATTTTTTTACTAAAATATAATATGGATGACTATGAAATTGTAAAATCGAAATTAAAGTTACCCGATACCACTCCTTATACGATACAGCGCCCCAGGGTGGATAAACTTATTAAGGAAGGGTTTAAAAAGAATTTCCTTCTTGTTATAGGCAGCAGCGGGAGCGGCAAAACGACGGCAGTTACTAATTATATAAGGAACAGTAACTTAGGCAGAGTAGTGTATATAACACTTTCTAAGCAAGAAAAGGATTTTAACATATTTTCGCTATATCTGTTGAAGGCTTTTAAAAACGTAAAAATACCTTTAAGAAAATTACTAAATGAAACGGATAGGGCATATCTTCTTTCCGTTTTATTTGTAAATAGTTTTGAAAAGTTAAAGAAGGACCTTTATCTTGTTCTCGATGATTTTCAGAATGTTACGGATAGCAAAGAGGTTATGCAGTTTATCGCCCCGTTTTTTTCTACAAACTTGCCTAAACTTCATATCATTATTATTTCTCAAGAAAAACCTCCTTTCGAATTGGAAAAACTAATCCTTCTAAAGAAGGGAGACATTATTACCGAAAGAAAACTTTATTTTGATGAGAAAGAAATAAAGGAACTTTTAAGGTATTTTAACGTAAAAAAAAAGATTTAAATAGGCTAATTTTGAGTGAAACTGAAGGTTGGCCGATAGGAGTTGTTGCAGCAGCAAAAATTGTTTCGCAAGGTGGAAAACTTGGCAAGGAAAACTATAAGTGGCTTTTTGAAGAGATCTTTTCTTCATTAGATAATGGAACGAAAAAACTTTTGATTAAAATTGCCCCCTTGCGCGCAGTGTATCCTTCCAAACTTAGGGGATATCTCTCAAAAAAAGAGTTTTTGCTTCTTGATGAACTTTCAAAAAAAGGACTTTTCCTTTATAAAATTTCCGGCGGATTTAAGCTGCACAGCTTATTCAGAGAATTTTTAAGGGGGGAATTTGAAAGAAGCCCCTTCGGGAAGGACTTGCTCAGAAAGCTGGGAGGTTTGCTCAGAAGCACAAACCCTATTGAAAGTATCATTTATTATATTAAAATAGGTGATTTTGATTCTGCCGGAGATGTGGCAAAGGAAAACAATTTCTTTTCTGAAATGCCCTATGGATATGAAACAATAAAATACCTGCTGGACAAAATCCCTTCTGAAAAACTATTTGTAATTCCTGAAATAGCCATTATGAAAGCGGAAGTTTTACTCAGAGGAAAAAATATCGAAGGAGCAATAAGCATCGTTCAGCAGGTTGTAAAGAACAATGCGGATGATAAGATTAAGTTCAAAGCGTTGAGCATTGAGTTAGAAG
>WFSP01000069.1 GCA_015485995.1 Caldisericales bacterium
ATAGAATTCTTACTGCATTGAAGGCGACATTGCTTATATTTCTTATCATTGCGATTATTACTGCAACAGGCGGATTCATTTATCTTTCTCAGAGCTTAAAAAACTTGCCCGATATTTCAAAACTTTCTTTCTCGCCGGAGCAATCATCGCAGATATTTGATTATCAAGGGAAACTTATAACAAATGTTTATGCTTTTGAAAATAGAGTTTACGTACCTTTAAGTAAAATTTCGGATGTGGCAAAAAAGGCTGTAATTGCAGAAGAAGACGAAAGATTCTACAAGCATGGAGCGTTAGATTATAGAGGCATTATGCGTGCTTTGTGGGAAGACATACGTTACAGGCAAATTGTGCAAGGTGGAAGTACCATAACGCAGCAGCTTGCAAGAAGCCTATTTTTGAATATGGATCAAACGATTAAAAGAAAAGTTAAAGAAGCATTGCTTGCAATGAAACTTGAAAAGAAATTTACAAAGGACCAGATTCTCGAAATGTATCTTAACGAGGTCTATTTTGGCTCTGGTGCATATGGTATTGAATCCGCAGCTGAGATATACTTTGGAAAACATTCATCTGAGCTTACGCTTCCCGAGGCTGCTATGCTTGCAGGCGTGATAAAATCTCCTTCCCGTATAAATCCGTTTGTGAATATGAAAGAGGCAAAAGCGGCGCAGAAAGTTGTACTTGCTAAAATGGCTGACGTTGGTTATATTAATGAAAAAGAAGCGGTGGATGCATACAATGCTCCTTTGGAATTTGCCAAAGGGAAACAGATTAATGACAATATGGGATACGTAATTGACTACGTAAAACAAAAGGTAGCTGAAAAATTCGGTGATAAGATGCTTTACGAAGGAGGGTTGAAAATCTATACGACTGTAAGGCCTGAACTTCAGAAAGCAGGGACTGAGGCAATTAATAAAGTACTTACGAAAGCAGAAGATGACGGTATATTCCCAAAAGGCAAAAAGAATTCATTAGGTGTTATACAGCCTCAATCATCTTTGCTTGCTCTTGATACTAAAACGGGTGCGGTTCTTGCAATGGTTGGGGGGCGTGATTACAACAATACAAAATTTAACAGAGTATTTGCTCTGAAGCAGCCAGGCTCTTCATTCAAGATTTTTGATTATACTCCTGCTATTGCCGCGGGCTCTATTACACCTTCTTCCATAATTCTTTCTGCACCGTATCAAGTAAAAACTATAACTGGTATTTGGGAGCCGCATGAATGGATAGGTAAAGACAAGTATTTTAACGATATGAGTGTAGACAGGGCTCTTGCTCTTTCATCAAATATTTGTGCTGCAAAAGTTTCCCAGAGAATAGGTTTGGATACAGTTGTATACTATGCCAGAAAGTTTGGGATAACTACGCCTCTAAAGCCGTATCCCTCCGCTGCGATAGGAAGCTTTGAAGTAAAACAAATAGAAATGGCTGATGCATACGCCGCATTAGGAGATAACGGCGTGCGGCATCCTCCTTATATCATAGAAAAAATTGTATCACCAAACGGGCAAATTCTTTATCAGCATAAAGATAGTTCTTATAGAGTTGTTTCTCAGCAAGTTGCTTATATTATGAATAAAATATTCAGTTATGTAATGTCTACTGAGGCAAATGCCCGTATAAAAGGTTTGCCTTCAGCGGGAAAAACAGGCAGTACGGATGATTGGGCCAATGCCTGGTTTGATGGATATACGCCGAATATCTCTGTAAGTGTGTGCGTAGGGCCTGATTCAAAGGAAGTAACTTTCCCGGGCGTGCTTAACTCTGGTGCGCGTTTTCCTGCAATGATATGGCATGAGTTTATGCTTCAAGTAATGAATGATTTTCCGAAGGATAACTTTGTGAGGCCCGACACAGGGCTTGTGGATGCGAGGGTGTATAAAGATACGGGATATCGTGCTGGAAATAATGCTTCCCGAAAGGAAACAGCAGTTTACAGTTTTTTACCTGGCGCTTTGCCTCCAACAGACATTAGGGCAAATGGTGTTGTAACCGTAAAGGTATGCAAAGACTCCGGTCTTCTCGCTCCTCCCAATTGCCCTGAGGATTTAATAGAAGAGCGCACTTATTTAAAAGGTACTGAGCCTACGCAAACGGATCCACGGGATTTTTCCGGTACTCCTGTTAACCCAAATCCTCCGGAAAATGATAAGAACGTAAAACTTAAATTTTCAACTGATAAAAATGAGTATAAGGTTAATGATTATATTAATTTGAGCGCGGAAGTTTCAGGGATAGAATTAACCGGAATTAAGGTAACATTTTTTATTTATAATCTTCCGCTCGCAACACTTACCAGCCCTGTTAAAGATAATACGTACTCGTTCAAAGTCCGTGCTACGATGCCTGGAAAGGTAACTGTTGCTGCAGTGGTAAAAAATTCTAGCGGCCAAACTATTGCAACAGCGCAAAAAGATATTATTATAGAAAGCAAAAATCCATAATAGATAGAGGTGATTATAGATGCTTGATCCTAATTTAATCAGGGAGAAACCTGATTTTGTTAAAAAGGAAATACAGAAGAAGAACTCTGACCCGGTGCTTGTGGATAGGTTTCTTGAAATTGATACAAAACGTAAAGCACTGGTAAAAGAAATAGATATACTGAGGCACGATAGAAAGGAGATATCTCAGAATATCGGTAAAATGATAGCCGAGGGAAAAAACGCAGAAGATATCAAAGCACACGTGCGGGAGATTGCAAGTGAAATAAAGGAAAAAGAAAAAACGCTTTCTAATTACAAAGAAGATTACAGGAATATTTTACTCAGGATTCCGAATATCCCGGATTCAAAGGTTCCGTGCGGAAAAGACGAAACGGAAAATATTGTGGTTAAGCGTTGGGGAGATATAAGAGATTTTGGTTTTGAGCCAAAACCACATTGGGATATCGCTGAGAACCTTGACATTATTGATTTTAAAAGAGCCGCAAAAATTTCCGGGGCACGCTTTTATATTTTGAAAGGACTTGGTGCAAAACTCGAGCGGGCTCTCATTTCTTTTATGATTGATCTGCATGTAGAAAAGCATGGTTACAGGGAAATTTTGCCCCCGTTTTTAATAAATAGGGATTCAATGGTTGGTACTGGGCAACTCCCGAAATTTGCTGAAGATATGTATCATACAGACAAAGACGACCTTTTCCTTGACCCTACCGCAGAAGTTCCTGTAACAAACTTACACAGAGATGAAATATTGAGAGAGGAAGATTTACCTATTAAGTATGTTGCATATACTGCTTGTTTCAGGAGAGAGGCAGGTTCGGCAGGTAGAGATACGCGTGGCATAATCCGTGTGCACCAGTTCAATAAAGTGGAAATGGTAAAATTTGTTAAACCCGAAGAATCTCAAAAGCACCTTGAAGAAT
>WFSP01000070.1 GCA_015485995.1 Caldisericales bacterium
CATTACACATCTATTTATATACCCAGGGCATCCTAAGATAAATGGATATATAGAAAGAGCAAACAAGACACTTGAAGAAGAATTCATAGATTACCACTTATACTTATTATCAGATGATGTAAACACATTCAATTCAGAACTCATAGAATACCTCATCTGGTATAACACTGAAAGGTCTCACCAAAGCCTCAATAATTTGTCACCTATGGATTTTATGATAAAATACTATTTGAAGTCTCAAATGTATTGGACTTATACAGCTACTTGACATTGCTAAAAATTTGTGTATAATTATCCAATTAAATTATGAAAATATACAGTGGCTTAGGAAACACATTTCTTATCTTTGACAATAGAGAAGGGAGTGTGGAAGAAAAAGACAAGAGTATTTTTGTCCAGAATATTTGTGCAAGAAATTATGGAAAGGTAGACGGCATGATATTTTTGGAGCAGAGTAAAAATTATGCATTCTTTATGTCCTTCTATAATAACGATGGCACAAAGGCTGCATTCTGCGGGAATGGCGCGCGCTGCATTGCATATTATGCCTACAAAAATCATATTGCTCCAGAGAAAATGGTTTTTGGTTCTTTAGCGGGAGCAATAAGGGCAGAGATCCTAAATGAGAATTCAGTGAAGATAAAAATGCCTGCTGTGAAGAGTATTCAGTTGAATAAAGTTTACCATTGTGATGAAGAAACATTGAATTATTCATTTATCAATACGGGTGTAGAACATGTAGTTATATTTGTTGACAGAGAGCTGACAAGTGAAGAAGTAGTGCACTGTGGAAGGAAGATAAGATACAATAAAATGTTTCCCAAAGGGACAAATGTGAATTTTACAAGGATTTTAGAAAAAGGGAAACTGTTTAATAGAACGTATGAGAGAGGTGTAGAAGGAGAAACAAAGGCTTGTGGCACAGGAGCAGCAGCTTGTGCCATAATCTATTCTAAAATTTATGGGCATATGAATCGTGTTCAAGTAAACGTTTTAGGTGGTACTTTATTTGTAGAAATAGACAAGGATTACAAGGACATTTATTTAATAGGTCTGGTAGAAATTTTAAATGATAAAGGAGGTAAAAATGATTTTTAAAGGTTCTAGCGTAGCAATTATAACACCTTTTGACAAGAAAGGCCAAGTGAACTACGGGAAGTGTGAGGAGCTTGTTGAGTTTCAGATTAAAAATGGGACAAAGGCAATCATTGTGTTGGGGACAACTGGTGAGGCTTCAACACTTGAGATGGAGGAAAAAGAAAAGATTATATCAACTGCCGTGAAAAAGGTAAATAAAAGGGTGCCAGTTATTGCAGGAACAGGGAGTAACAACACAAAGAAAGCAATTGAGCTGAGCAAAAAAGCAGAATCTCTGGGTGCTGATGCGTTACTTGTTATCACCCCCTATTATAATAAAACGACGCAGGACGGCATATATGCACATTTTAAAGCAGTTGCAGAAAAAGTACATATTCCAATTATCGTGTACAATGTTCCTTCCCGCACTGGGTTGAACTGCTTGCCACAAACAATTAAACGCCTATCAGAAATTGACAACATCGTTGCGGTAAAAGAGGCAAGCAGCAACATTGCGCAGATCGCAGAAATTGCATCCATCATTCCAGAAAATTTTGCTATTTATTCGGGAAACGATAACCAGATTGTGCCTATACTCTCTTTAGGTGGAGTTGGCGTTATTTCTGTTCTTGCAAATATTCTACCAAAGGAAACAGAGCAATGTGTAGATTTATTCCTAAGTGGAAATGTAGAAGAAAGCAGAAAATTACAGCTAAAATATTTGCCACTCATAAAGATGCTTTTTGTTGAGACAAATCCCATTCCAGTGAAAACTGCTGCAAATTTAATGGGGTTTAACGTAGGCGGTTTAAGGCTTCCCCTTGTAGAGATGAGCGAGAAGAATAAAGAGAAACTCAAAGAAACTTTGAAAGGATATGGCTTAATATGATGAAAATTGCAATATCTGGCATTACTGGGAGAATGGGAAAAACAATCTTTTCCCTTTTAGAAGAATTTAAGGATATGGAGCTTGTTGGTGGAACGAACAGGGAAAAGGGTCTCGACAGTTTATCCAGTATACCTGATGTAATTATTGATTTTTCAAGCCACTCTTCCCTTAGCAAATTACTCAAATATGCAATGAAGGACAACTGCAAGCTCGTTATCGGAACAACAGGATATACAGATAAGGAAGAAAAAGCAATTGAAGCTGCATCAGGTGAAATTGCAATCTTTAAATCATCAAATATGTCCATAGGGATTAATGTGATAAATGCTGTTTTGAAAGAAGTAACCGAAGTTTTGGGTAAGAATGCAGATATTGAAATTGTGGAAATGCACCACAATAAAAAGAAGGATTCGCCAAGTGGCACAGCTAAAATGTTTTATCAGACAATAAAAAGCGTTTTAAGTGAGGTGATGCTTGTTTATGGAAGAAAAGGAGATAATGTAAGAGCAAAAAATGAAATAGGTATGCATTCAATAAGGGCAGGTGGCATTTTCGGTGTGCACGATATTATTTTCGCAAATGAGGATGAAGTTCTTGAGTTAAAGCACACTGCACTTTCACGCAAGGCATTTGCAAGAGGAGCACTTATGGCGGCAGAGTTTATTTCCAAAAAAAAGAGAGGACTTTATTCAATGAGAGCCTTACTGAAGGAGAAGCTAAAATGAAAGACGCATATGAAATTGCTGCATACATAAAGAATGTAAAGAAAACTACACCTGTTGAGGTATATGTAAAAGGAAAAATTGACACAGATACAAACAGCGTGAAATGCTTTTCTGCAGGAGACACAACAATCCTTATCGGTGAATATGAAACAATAAAAGATATCCTTGGAAAGAATAGAGAAGAGATAAAGGATTATTATGTAAAATATGACAGGAGGAATTCTGCAATACCGATGTTTAATATACTAAATTTAGATGCAAGGATTGAACCAGGTGCTTTAATAAGAGATAAAGTAAAAATTGGGGAAAAAGCTGTTGTAATGATGGGCGCAGTGATAAACATCGGTGCTGAAATTGGAGATGAAACAATGATTGACATGAATGCAGTAATTGGTGCACGTGCTATCATAGGAAAGCATTGCCATGTCGGGGCAGGCGCGGTAATTGCAGGGATATTGGAACCACCCGGGAAGGTACCTGTTGTCATTGGTAATAATGTGCTTATTGGGGCGAATGCTGTCGTGTTAGAGGGTGTAAAAGTAGGGAATGATGCTGTTGTTGCAGCAGGTGCAGTAGTTACGAAAAATGTACCAGAAAATGCAGTTGTAGCAGGCATCCCTGCAAAATTAATAAAAATGGTTGATGCAAAGACAAAGAATAAAACGAAATTATTAGATGATCTGAGGGGATAATGATTATCGTCCAAAAATACGGCGGCTCCTCTGTTAGCACAATCAAAAAGATAAAATACGTTGCACAAAAAGTTATTAGAAAGAAGAGAGCAGATAATAAAGTAGTAGTCATCGTTTCTGCAATGGGCGATACGACGGATCACCTCATCGGAATGACAAAAGCTATTACAAGTAATCCCAATAGGAGGGAATTGGATAGGCTCCTATCTACAGGTGAGCAAGTTTCGTCTGCACTGCTATCCATTACGATTCAGTCAATGGGAGAGAATAGCGTCTCATTCACAGGTCCACAGGTTGGTATCGTTACAACTGATACATACACAAACGCGCGTATTCTAAGTATTAACGGCAAAAAGATTATGAATGCATTGGATGGTGGCAAGATTGTAGTAATAGCAGGTTTTCAAGGTGTTTCTCATAGTGGAGACATTACAACATTGGGAAGGGGAGGTTCAGATACGTCCGCGACTGCAATTGCTGCAAGTTTAGGTGCTAAATGTGAAATATATACGGATGTAGACGGCATATATACTGCAGATCCCCGCAAAGTAAACAATCCAAAGAAACTCTCATATATAAGTTACAATGCAATCCTTGAACTTGCAAGCTTGGGAGCAAAGGTGATGCATAGCAGATCTATAGAAATAGCAAAAAAATTCGGCGTAGAACTGTACATAGCTTCAACATTTTCAGATGAAAGAGGCACAATAATCGGAGAGGAGAATGAAATGGAACGAATGGCTGTTACAGGTATCACTTCAAACAATAAAGAAATAAAGATTACTGTTTATCATCTGCCCATAAGGAGCAAGGCACTCTCGGAACTATTCGGCAGAATTAGCAATAGAAACGTAAATGTAGATATGATAAGCGAAACTGTGATTTCAGGTAATTCATTTGATTGCTCTTTTACAGTTCCAGAAAGCGAAGAGCTCGTCTTAAAGAAAAGTCTTGGAGAACTCAAAAGTAAATTTCCGGAGATTTGTTACGATATAGATAAAGACATCGTAAAGATATCTATTGTAGGAGTTGGCATGAGAAGCTACCCAGGCGTTGCTGCAAAAGTCTTTAAGGTATTGGAGGAAGAAAATATTGAAATTCAAATGATTACCACATCAGAGATTAGGATATCCTGCATTATAAAAAAGGCATATGAAAGACTTGCCTTGAATAAACTTGCAAAGGAGTTTAATCTCATAAAATGAAATACGTAAATAACGAGTTAAGTATAGATGGAGTCTCTCTTGTTTCTATAGCAAGAAAATTTGGTACACCCCTCTATGTGTACTCAGAGAAAACACTAAAGGAGAGAATAGGTATTGTAAAAAACACAATTGGAAAAATAGGTAGTATTTATTATGCAGTAAAGGCAAACGCCAATCCTTACCTTTTAAAGGTCATTTCTTTAAATGGATTGGGTGCAGATACCGTATCCGTTGGAGAGATGAAAACCGCTATTTCTTCTGGATTCTCAAAGGAGAAAATTGTATTCTCAGGAGTAGGAAAAAGAATGGACGAGCTTTTATTCGCAGTAAAGAATGGTATTCTAATCAACACAGAATCCATGGAGGAAATTAAATTAATCTCAACTATTAAAAAAGGTATACATATTGGTATCCGAATAAATCCAAATGTTTCTCCACTAACGCATAGTTACATTTCAACAGGAAGTTACGAAAACAAATTTGGCATCCCAATTAATGAAGCACAGAATGCATTCCTGCTTGCAAAAGAAAAGGGGCTTTGTCCTGATACGATACATATGCACATCGGTTCACAGATAAGTGAACTAACACCATACACGGAAGCATTAGATAAAGCACTCAAATTAAAAGAAACATTGAAATCAAAAGGAATAAAAATAAGTAAAATGGATCTGGGAGGAGGATTTGGTATCGTATATAAGGATGAGAAGGAATTTCCCATAGAAGAATTTGCAAATAAAATTTCCCAAATGAAAATAAAAGACGTAAATTTTATATTTGAGCCAGGACGTTTCATCATAGGGCCTGCTGGAATTCTTTTAGCAAAAGTACTATATAGAAAATTCTACAATAAAATTTTTGTTATAGTTGATGCAGGAATGAACGATTTTATGCGCCCGGCCCTCTATGGTGCATACCACAGAGTCTTAAACTGTGTAAAAAGAAGAAATAAAAATATAAAGGCAGATGTTGTAGGTCCGATATGCGAGTCCAGCGACTTTATTGCAAAAGACAGGATAATTGAATTGCCTGAAAGAGGCGATTATCTTACTATTCTGGATGCAGGGGCTTACGGCTTTTCGATGAGTTCAAACTACAATATTCGTCCGCGTCCTGCAGAAGTAGTTGTAAAAAACAGAAAAGTAAAGTTAATAAGAAATAGAGAAAACTTATAAAAAGGAGATGAGGAAGATGGGAGACATTCTAATCAAGACAGAAACCCCTGGACCTAAAAGCAGAGAAATTGCTAAAAAAAGGATGAAGTATGTAGCGTCCGCAATGGAGTCATTTGCACCCTTTTACATCAAAAGGGCACATGGTGCAGTTGTAGAAGACGTCGATGGAAACAGATTTCTTGATTTTATTGGTGGGTGGGGCTGTCTAATTGTAGGACATTCACCTGAAAGAGTTGTGAATGCCATCAAAAACCAAGCAGAAAAATTTTTGCATACAGACTTTACTACAATTCCTTATGGGCCGTTTGTAGAACTTGCAAAGATGATTTCTGAGAGAATGCCTGGTAATTTTGAAAAGCAAGTTGCATTTTTCAATGGTGGGGCAGAGGCAGTAGAAAACGCAGTAAAGATTGCAAAGGGTGCAACTAAGAGGAAGGCAATTGTAGTATTTGACTATGCTTTTCACGGAAGAACACTTCTCACAATGACAATGACACACAGAGTAATGCCATACAGATACATCTTTGGACCATTTGCATCTGAAGTGTATAGACTGCCTTTCCCAAATGCACACTACAATAATTTCAAACCAAGCGATTTTGAACAAGAGTTAAAAGATACAGTTTATCCCGAGGATGTGGCGGCAGTCATTATTGAACCAATACAGGGAGAAGGCGGTTTCAACATACCGCCTGACGGTTTCCTTGAAGAAATAAGGAGAACAACAGAAAAGTATGGTATTCTCTTTATTGCAGATGAAGTACAGAGTGGCTATGGAAGAACCGGGAAACTCTTTGCTATAGAAAATTGGAATGTTGTACCAGACATTATTGTTTTAGGCAAATCCATTGCAGGAGGATTGCCACTTTCCGCAGTCGCAGGAAACAAGAAATATTTCGATGCTTTGCCTGGAAGTTCTATTGGCAGTACATTTGGAGGAAATCCTGTAGCTTGTGTAGCAGGTATTGAAGTGCTAAAAATGATAGAGGAAGAAAAGTTATTGGATAGAGCAATACATCTTGGAAAAATTGTTGAGGAGAAATTTAAAGAGATGAAGGAGAAATATCCTGTAATTGGTGAGGAAAGAGGCGTGGGTCCAATGCGTGCAATAGAATTTGTAAAAAGTACAGATCCCTGGATACCCGATGCAGAAACTGCACAGAAAGTACTATACGAAGCAATGAAGAATGGAGTATTGTTTACAGGTGGAGGATTCCACGGTAACGTAATCCGTATCCACTTGCCACTTGTTACAACTGATGAGCAGTTGAATGAGGGACTTAATGTACTTGATAAAGCAATACAAACCGTAGTGAAGTAGATGTTTTGCAAATTTTTCTTTTTTTATAGAATAATACCAAAATAAAAGGAGCAGAAATGGGAAAAAGTTTTTCATTATTTTTTGAAAGGGTAATGGCAAAAAAGAACGTAAACTTTCTAACCCCTTTTGATATGAAAGTAAAGGCAAAACAATTGGAGGACAAAGGAAAGCATATTATCCATCTTGAGGTTGGTGAGCCTGACTTTGATACGCCAAAAAACATAGCGGAAAAAGGTATAGAGGCAATCAAGAAAGGATATACGCACTATACGGCTTCTCAAGGCATGTTAGAATTGAGGGAAGCAATTGCTTTACACATCAGCAAAACACGGCACATAAATATTTCTCCTGATGAAGTGATCATTACACCCGGAGGGAAGGACATTATATTCTTTACAATGATGGCATTACTAAACAAAGGTGATGAAGTTATTATACAGAACCCTGCGTACTATACGTATGAAATGGATGCAGAATTATTTGGTGCAAAAGTTATTCCGTTACCCCTACTTGAAGAAAGCGATTTTTCTTTTGATAGAGAATTATTCAAAAAGCTCATTACGCCAAAAACAAAACTCATCGCTCTAATTTCTCCTGCAAATCCTACGGGAAATATATTTTCCAGAAGCGATCTTGAATTTATTGCAGAGCAGGCAATAAGGAACAATGTCTATGTTTTGTCTGATGAAATTTACTCAAAGATTATATATGAAGGTGAATTCAACAGCATTGCATCTGTAGAAGGAATGAAAGAGCGCACCGTCCTGCTGGATGGGTTTTCTAAAACATATGCAATGACGGGTTGGAGATTAGGATACGGTGTAGCGAACAAAGAACTTATAAAAGTATTCAACAAATTTATGCTTGCTTCCAATTCCTGCGTCCCTGCATTTACACAAATCGCAGGGATAGAAGCTTTAACAAGCCTGCAAGATAGTGTAGAGGAAATGAGAAAAGAATACGAAAAGAGAAGGGATGTTATTGTGAATGGATTGAACAGTATCCCAAATATTTCCTGCAAGAAACCGAAAGGTGCATTTTACGCGTTTCCCAATATTAAAAAGTTTGGGATGAGCTCAAATGAGTTTGTTTTGTATTTACTGAATAATGCAGGTGTCACTGTAATGCCAGGGAGTACATTCGGGAAATACGGAGAAGGATATCTCCGTATTTCCTACGCAAACTCTATAAGTGAATTAAAGGAAGCGCTGGTTAGGGTAAGAAGAGCTGTCGCAAACTTACCAGAATTGACTTCCTCCTCTCCGTAAACGAAGAGGATTCCCATTGGCTATACGGCCTCAGGGGGCAGTAATCCCTCGCGGTTTCCCACTGGTTCCTGCTTCAGCGTATGCCTTGCATACTCGACAGACGTGACTTCCCGCAAGCCCTGCGGTAGGTGTTTGGGGTATTTATTCCCCAATGCAGCTCTTAATGTGTTTATTGCTGCAACCAAATCGGCATTGTTTGAGTATCCGCACTTCTCACATACAAACACCGCTTGGTTTTTGCGGTTGTTCTTTGATACGTGTTTGCATATAGGACGTGTTTGAGAAGTATACTGGGGGTTAACCTTTACGAACTTTCCTCTGTTTAACAGGAGCTTATGCTTAAGCAGTTTGAAGAACATACCCCAGGACTGTTTCAGTATGCTTCTGTTTAATGAGGACTTTACCTTTAACTCATCTTTATCACTTTTTCTCCATTTTTTTCATTTTTGCAGGATACAGGAAATATAGAATTGGCTTAAATAGAGGGTTTCTTTTATCAGAGGTTGAGTGTAAGTGTTGATCTTCAGAAAAATGTAGTGGTAGGTGGATAACTATATACTCTTGACATAAGTGGA
>WFSP01000071.1 GCA_015485995.1 Caldisericales bacterium
ATTATCTATTCCCAAGTCGCCACCGAGTGAATAGAGTAATTCATATTCCACTCCTTCTACACGCGTGCCCGCATATTTACCTTCTTTAATTAAAATAAATCTTCCACAAGGTTTTGTGCAGTTTGGGCAGGGATGAAGTTTTTCAGTATATTTAGGAGACCAATAATAGGGGTCAAGCGGAGACTTTCCATCTTTATGCTTATCAAAACTTTCTTCAAAATAACTCTCCTGCCAATTCTTTACAGGAAATACTCCTCTTTCCTTATTGATCCATTCATAAAATTCACCAGAACCATATCCCATATCTAATTTCTTAGCGTCTGAGGCATTGATCTTTTTATTCCAGTTTAGTATTGCCTCTTTAAGTGCGTTAGGGTCTGCATATTCAACATTTTTAGTACCTTTAATTGCGATAGCTTTTAGCTTTTTGCTTCCCATTACTGCTCCGCCACCTGCCCTTGCAGACTGTCTTTCCTCAAAATCTATATCTGCGATCCTTAATAATTTTTCGCCGGCTGGCCCGATTGCGGCTGTCCTAAATTCATTGCCTAAGTCCTTCCTTAAAATCTCTTGAGTTTCAATCGCATCTCTGCCCCAGAGGTGCGATGCATCCTTAATTACAAATTTATCGTCTTCAATTAAAAGATAAACCGGTTTGCTGCTTTTACCATTAATCACAACTGCGTCGTATCCGGCCTTTTTGAGTGCTACACCTAAATATGCACCGCTTACGCTTCTTCCAAATGCATTAGTTAAGGGGGATTTAAATGTAAGTGTAGTCTTAGAAGCAGTTGGTAATCCCGTACCCACAAGTAAACCAGGCGCAATAACAGCTACATTTTTCTCTGAAAGAGGGTCTATATTCGGTTCCGTATAATCAAGTAATAATCTTGATGCAAGCCCAAGGCCTCCAAGATACTTTAAAAATATACTTTCCAGTAATTCCTTTGCAGTTGCATTACCTGTTGTAAGGTTTACTTCCAGAAATCTTTTCCAAATTCCCTTCATCCTGCACCTCCTATTTTTCTATAAATTTCTTGAGAAGTTTTACAGCGTTTAAAACATCGTTTAAGTCAAGAGTTTCTCCTGGCGTATGTATGTATCTTGTGGAAATAGATAAGGCACCTGTTTCTACGCCTGATTTCGTAACCTGCATCGCATAAGCATCAGTTGTACCAGCAGTAATTACCTCAAGCTGATAGGGAATTTTTGATTTTTCAGCAGTTGCTATAAGATTATTTTTAACGGACTTTGAAGCAATCATTCCTCTGTCCATTACTTTAATTGCGGGGCCTTTTCCAAGTGAAAGAGAAAGCGCGGATGTTTCAGGCATATCACCTGCATCAGTCACGTCAATTGCTATCCCAAAGTCAGGCGTAATTTCATAGCTTGAAACCTTTGCACCCTTAACACCTATTTCTTCCTGAACGGTAAATACGCCATAAAAATCATATGCCAATTTCTTCTTATTAATCCCTTTTATAAGTTCTGCCAAAATATAGCAACCAATTCTGTCATCTAAGGCAGGGGCGGTAACACGGGATCTAAAGCTATAAAAAGAAGGTTTATATACGCCCTGGGTTCCTATATCCACAAGTTTTCTTGCTGTTCCTTTATCTTCTGCCCCAATATCAACAAATAAATTTTCCATCTTGGGTTCTTTTGCCTCCCATGGGGATTTTTTATCTTCATAATATACAAAACCTTCCACTCCATTTTCAAAAATAAGCTTTTGGCCTATAAGGAACGATTTTCTAATTCTCCCAACTTCTCCCAACCGAAGAAAACCATTTTTATCAACATCGGTTACCATAACTCCAATTTGGTCCAAATGCGCCGCAACCATTAATTTAGGTCCTTCTCCTTTAATATGCACAACAAGGTTCCCAAACTTATCTTCACTTATTCTGTCAGATACCTTGCCTAATTCTTGCGTAATAACCTTTTTCACAGCCTTCTCCTTAGAAGAGGGCCCAAAGGCAAAAACTAAATTTCTAAGAAAGTTTTCATTCATAGAGTACCTCCATTTTAGAGTATTTTAAGAAACTCTCCAATAAGCTTTAAAGTATTGTCATAATCTTCTATATTAAATAAAGATACGGGCGAATGTATATACCGGACAGGAACTGCAACGGTAAGAACTTTCACTCCTCTCTTGGAAAGCTGGATTCTATAAGAGTCAGTGCCTCCCGCTATTACCTGCTTAAATTGGTACGGAATTTTTTTTCTTTTCGCTACACTGATGAGCTTTTCTCTCAAATCATTGTCAGTAATCACACCACTATCTTTAATTGTGATTACCGGACCTTTCTTAATTTTCGTGCATTTAAGATGATCTTTTACTTCAGGCAAATCTGCAGATATCGTTCCCTCTATTGTAATCGAAATATCAGGAGTATATTTATATGTTCCTACCGCTGCTCCGCGCAAACCAATTTCTTCCTTAGTGGTGAAAAGCACCATTAATGGGAAATTATAATCTTTTTTTAATAATTCAGCAGCAATAGCACACCCAAGCCTGTCGTCAAATGCCTTGCCTATATAAACAGAGCGCGAAATTTTCTCAAACTTTGTCTTAAAAACAACCGGGGTGCTTAAAGGAACAATTTTCTCCGCTTCCTCTCTGTTCTTAGCGCCAATGTCTATATACAAATTCTTAGAAGGAACTGCCTTTTTTTCGTCCTCTTTACTTTGCAAATGAATTGCTTTTATTCCGATAACTCCAGGTATTTTACTTTTTCCAATTAATACACGCTTACCAGGAAGCACCCTGTCATCAATCCCTCCAACTTTTTTAAACCTGAGAAACCCATCGTCTTCTATATAGTCCACAATTAATCCCACTTCATCCATATGCGCATTTAATGCTACCATATGACCTTTTTTCTGAATATTTTTTAAAGCAATAAGGTTGCCCAATACATCAACCTCAACCTTATCCGCATATTCTCTAACCTCTTTCTTCAGAATATCTCTAACATCACGTTCATGCCCGGATACACCGAACGCATTACTCAGCTTCTCTATAAGTTCAATGTTCGCCATACAAGGCCTCCATAAATTGTTCATCAAGATCCTCTATAAATAAAGTAAGAAGGTTTATGATTTTCTGCACATCTTCCATATCGATTACTTCTACCGGTGTATGCATATAGCGTTCCGCAACACTCACTACGACAGAAGGTATCCCTTTGCCAACTATTTGAATTTCCACCTGATCGGTCCCTGATGAAATATCAACCTCTTTTTGGATAGGGATATTATACTTTTTTGCAGTATCAACTATTTTCCTGAGAACTACACTGTCAATCCCAGGACCAAGAAAAACTACAGGGCCTTTACCCAGCTCAAAGGCATCTCTCTTGAAAACGTCGGGAGATGTCCCGTGCGTTACATCAATTGCAATTGCAAAATCCGGTTTCAAGTAGTACGTAGATGTAATTGCTCCAAGTCCGGTTACTTCTTCCTGAGAAGCAAAATGTCCAACTACGTTCACCACGGGCGTTTTTCTTTTTAAATTTCTCAACACTTCTACAATCACATAAACACCTACTCTATCGTCTATCGATTTATTAGAAATAAAATTTTGCAAATGCAAAAAGTCCGTAGTAAATGAAACTGTGTCTCCTATTCTCACAATTTTCTCGATATCTTCCTTGCTCATTCCACAATCCACAAACAATTTATCCATAGGAACTGCCTTTTTAATTTCTTCGGGTGTTTCCAAATGATAAGGTTTTAATCCTATAACCCCCTTTATTGTTTCTTTGCCATGTATAAATACTATAGCACCAGGTAAAATTTTTTTGTCGATAGAGCAAGAATGAATTCTCAAAAACCCTTCTTTTGTAACTCCTGTAACAAACGCCCCCACTTCATCGATATGTGCATCCAACATCAAAGTACATTTTCCAGGCGACCCTTTTTTTAAAGCATAAAAAGAGCCATTTTTCAAGGAGTTTGTCTTTTCCACAAAGCTTGAAAGCTTGCTCTCAAGAAGATGATGCAACTTTTCTTCTTCTCCACTAACAGCTGACATATCAGTAAGGCGCCTTAAAAGTGCTTCATCCATTGTCTACCTCCTAAAGGTTTTTCTCAAAGAACTCATACATTTTTCCAAACACAAACGGTAAAAGAAGTGTTGTTGTAGTATGCATAGCTGGCAGCCACTCTATCGGGGGATTTCCCACCGCTTTTCTAAATTCAAGCACTACATTTTTAGGAATAACAGAATCAACAGATCCGTTAACCATAAAAATATTTCTGGGATAATTACGTTTAGCATAAGTGAGAGGATCTATCAAAAACCACTCTTCCCCATTCGGGGGATCTTTTACTTCTCCACTTTTCCACACTTCCTTTAAGTATTTATGAAAAATTTTGTTTGTTTCTTCAAATACTATTTGGGAAGATGCATTAACTCTTTTAAAATAGGCATTTTTTACATATCTCTTTTTCACACCGTTAGAAACAATATAGTGCAGCCCACCTCCGCCCGCAATCGGAACACCTGCATTGAAACGACTATCAACACCCATTAGTGTGTTCAAAACTAATGCACCTATGCTTATTCCAGCAATTCCTATTCTATTAATTTCCTTAAAGTTCAAAAAATCAGCGAGCACTCTGAGGTCAATTACTGACTGTCTATATGCTTCAAAATTTTGGTGAGGGTCATCTGTTAAAAATAATTCTCCTGAACTATAACCTTCCGGTGTTCGCTCCAGGTGGTAAGGAAGTGTGAATTCCACAGCGCAAAAGTTGTGCGCAACAAAATAAAGAGATAAAATCCTTTGCGTAAGGCGTGCTTTTTCAAAAAGATAATGAAGAAATATAACCACACGGTCACATTGCTTCTTTGGCTTATATACATATGAAACAACTGTATTATTCTCATCATAAACTGTTTTAACCGGACTTTGATACGATAACTTTAAAACAGTATATGCATTGTGTTCTTCAAGTGGGTCAACAACAAAAGAATCTCCTTCTGTTCCAAATTTATAATCAAAAACGTTTACACTCATTTACGCTGTATTTTTAGAACTCCATTTACTATAGCCGCCTTTATTATAGAAGTCCCGTGCAGCTCTTTTTCAATTTTTAGAACCTTAACGCCCTTTATTGGAACGTTCATAAATACAGCTCCGGAGTCAGGCCTTAAATGAGGGGAAGTATAAATAAGAGTCGAATCTCCGTAAATCTTTATAATTACATAATCGTCTTCGTCCGATGCAACAGAGCCATCCGTTGCACCTGCTATAAATGTAAAGGTACTGAACTCCTTATCCAAATCAAACTTAAAATATTCGTTCTGTGCACCACCAAATACTAAAGCATCTTTAAAAACTTTATCTTTAATTGTAGCAAATCTTACCCCAGACAAGGTTTCATTGTAAGAAGACCCTACATTTATAAATGTTCCGTCTTCCTGCTCTTCGAGCTTTTCCTGCATAAATGGAATCTCGGAGAGCTTGTAGTAGTTTTTTGTCGGACTGCCTAAAACAACAGCATTATCATCACTATCCCAACCTATCGGCACATTAAAGATTTTCGCCGCATCTTTTATAGACACATAAACATGGCCGTTAAATATAAAAGGCTCAAAAGCAGTTTTTACCTCACTGCTGTCCCGTATGATTTTTATATTTCTAAAAGAAACTTGTATTTCAGTATCCGTAAACGAGGCAAATGCTACTGTGCCAATAGATACAACTACCATTACAACAATTATCCACAAAATTAACTTTTTCATTAACACCACCCCATTTACATTCTATAACTTTTATTCAGAAATTCAAAATCTCATTTAAAAAATAATTTTAATTCTCTGTCAGCATCATCTTTAGAAGATGATGCATGAACCACATTTTCCGTAAGGTAGGGCGAAAAATCTCCACGTATTGAGCCCGCATTCCTTTTCTCCGGATGTGTTTCTCCCACAAGAATCCTACAATTCATCACGGCTTCTTCTCCGCTTACTTCCATAAGTACTACAGGCCCTGAAATCGTATAACTAATCAATTTTTCAAAGAAATCCTTGCCCTTATGCATTTCATAGAGTTCTTCAGCCTTTTTCCTTCTAAGAGTAGCCATTCTTATTTTTACTATATCAAGCCCTTTTTGCTCAAAACGTTTTATTACTTCACCAATAAGTTTTCTTTTCACACCGTCCGGTTTAATCATAACAAATGTGCTCTCAACCATTAGTTCCTTCCTCCGTTAGTTTATCAAGATAAACTTCTTTATCCTCAGGGTTATAACCTATCAGCTCCGCATAACGCCCAAAATTTATTAGGCCTTTCAGGGTAATTTTTGCTTCCTCATCAGGCATCTCCTGTTTTAATAAATCAAAAAGCTCACTTTTATCAATTGAATGCTCAGGTTCTTCAAGCAAAATACTAATGAGCTTTTTAAAAGTAGACAATTTTTTAAGAGACTCCTTAAAAATGATTTTTCTCTTATTTTCATCGCCTTTTACAAGATCTCGTCCTAAACTAAGCAGAATTAAATCACCTTTTTCTACTTTTGCAAATCCAAAAAGCTCTGCTGCTTTTATGATTGGAACAAGATCATCAATTTCGAGGTTCAAGTCATCGGCTATTTCATAGATATCAGTTCTACCGCCTTCTTCATTCAAATATTCGATCATTCCAATTATTTCTCCAATTTCTACATCAGGTAAGGGTGCAACATCATCCATTTTAGTTCCCTTAAAAGGTTCACCTCCTTATAATTTGGTCGTTACGACCATTGAATATATTTTATCATAAAGTTTATTAAATTCAACACTGTTTCTATCTCTCGGGCGTTCCAACGGAATCGGTACGTCTCCAATAATTCTACCCGGGTGTGTGGAAAGCACCACAACTCTGTTCGCAAGGTATATAGCTTCTTCTATGTTATGCGTAACCATAATAATAGATTTTAAGGAAAGGTTGCCGGAACTCCACAATCTTAAAATTTCTTCCCTGAGGTTTTGTGCAGTAAAAGCATCCAATGCGGAAAAAGGCTCATCCATAAGAAGGAGCTCGGGCTCCATTACAAGGGCCCTTGCAATACCAACTCGTTGTTTCATTCCACCTGAAAGTTCGCGGGGATATGCTTCTTCAAACCCTTCAAGCCCAACAAGGTCTATATACTTAAAGGCTTTTCTAAGCCTTTCTTTCAATCCAAGGCCTCTTGCTTCCAAGCCGAGCATAATATTTTCCGTAACGTCAAGCCACGGAAGGAGCCCAAAAGTTTGGAATACAATACTTACGTTAGGATTTATTCCATCAATTTTTTTATTTTCGAATATTACATCCCCTTTACTCGGCTTTACAAGGCCTGCAATAATCCTAAGCAGTGTACTCTTTCCACAACCAGATGGCCCAACTAATGCAACAAATTCTCCCTTACTTACAGAGAGACCAACACGGTCCAAAACAACAACCTCTTTGTTTTTTAGCGGGAAAAGCTGCACTATATTATTTAACTTTAACAGTTCCAATTAACCCTCCATATTAAACTTTTCTGTAATTCTATTATAAATAGGCCTATAAACAAAATGATTTATCAAGAATATAATAAGTACCATAAGAAATAGCGAAACAACAAAAAGGCCCTGATTTCCATTAGTCAAAGATTTATCTAATAAGCTTCCTACCCCAAAAACCGAGTATGTTTTTCCATTCAAAGAAATGTATTCCGCTATAATAAGTGCGTTCCATCCTCCTCCCCATGCCGTAATCGTGCCCGTCATAAGGGAGGGAAGTGATGCAGGCAAAAGCAGCCTTTTGAACTTCAACAACTTCTTAATTCCTATGGAATCCACCACCTCTTTTAAATCATTTGGTATTGCCTTTAACCCGCCATATATATTAAATAAAAGATACCACTGCATTCCCGTAAGTATTAATATTATTGCCGATAAATCAAGACCATGTGGAAACCGGATGAAATAATAGAGAATCAAAGGGAAAAGAGAAACAGCAGGGATAGAAGCAAATATTTGCAAAATGGGAGAAATGATTTTTGCACTTTTTTGATGATAAAAAAGGTATACAGCAACAGGCACAGTCCAGGTAAGGGAGATAAGGTAAGCGATAAAAAGGCGTATAAAAGAGTAAAAGATTGCCTTTATCGAAATCAAGATGTCACTAAATTTAAGTGCTTTAATAAGTAAGGGTATTGCTAAAACAAATTTATAAATCAAAACGATAAAAACAATAATTATAGCTCCTAACAAAACCTTATTCAGGTAATAAACAAAAACCTTAAACCACTTTTTGCGAGCAAGAGAGCGTAATGAAATGGGATTTCCGATTTTTCCTATGAAAGGTTTCCTGAATTTCCTGAAAATATTTCCAATAAATTCCCAGAAAAGGCTCACTACATCCCATACTTCCGTTTCTTCTTCTTCACCTGGAGACATACTGTACCTAAATCTTCTCGACCATTGCGAAAGAGGTTTCCACACAAATAAATCCAAAAGCACAATAACTACAACAAGCACTGAAATCCCCAGAAAAGTAAGCCCTATTTTAGATTCCGACGCTGTTTCCATTATAAAGCTTCCAATACCGGGAAGTTTGTATGAAGAGCTTCCTACCGCAAAAATTTCACAGGCTACAAGAAAGTACCACCCATTGCTCCAACTTACTATGCTGTTATAAACAAGTTTCGGGATTGTAGCCGGAAGATATAACCTTACGAAAGACAGCGTCCCGTCCGGGTCAAAAAAATGATAAGCCTCTTTAAGGTCTTTAGGTATCGTAGTGAGGCTTTCGTATACTCCAAAAGCCATATTCCATACTTGGGAAGTAAAAATTAAAAAAATTGAGGCTGCTTCAATACCTATAACTTTATTTGGAATTAAAGCGACAAAAAAGAAAATTGCCGCAGGGAAAAACCCTAACACAGGGACAGATTGAAAGATATCCAATATTGGAAGCATTACCGCTTCCCTTCTCTTACTTGTGGCCGCGGCAAAACCATAGGCTACTGAGAAAATTAGAGAGAAAACGTAAGCAATCCCCATTCTAAGAAGCGACCTAAAAGTGTAAAATGGAAGGTTACTAACAGAAAGATTGGCAATTACACTTGACGACACCGCCTCTCTCCTATAAAATATATAGGCAAACCCTATAAGAGAAAATAATACAAGTAATTCAAGGACTAAGTTCTCGAGTTTTACCCTTTCCTTATCCATTGTCAAAAGGCAGGGAGTTCTTTATACTGCTCCTCATCCTCTATTCTTGAAATTTCAAAAATCACAGTACTTTCAGGATCAGGGCATGAAACATAGGCTTTATTTGGGTTCTTTTCCCAAGGCAGCGTTCCTCCGTACCTTAATGGTGTAATAAACGGCCATAATGTGTTGAATGCCCATCCGCAAAAATTAGCAGGCATAGGTTGGCCATTTTTATCCACTTCAAACTCATCCCCAACTTTAAGGCCAGCAGCGCATTTACCTTTGCCCCTTATTTCCGTTACTTTAATTTTGATTTTATATATTTTAGCCATTTTCTCCTTACTTAATTTATTTTAACAGAAAAATTGCTATAATCAAAAGTGCTTTTCCGTTATAATAGAACAAAAACAAGAGGAGTATAAAACGATGAATAGAGAAAAAAAAGTATATTTTAATTTGTTCCTTACGTTCCTTATAGTTATTGCATTTATAGTTTACGGATTACTCTTTCCAAATCTAAGCCCTCTTTACATTCCAAATCATCACCCCAAAGGCATAAGCAATGCAACATTAATAGTGGAACCGAAGCAAAACGATTATCCTATTACAGATGGTATTAAAGCTGCACAAAAAGCTGTTGACGTAGAAGTATATCTTTTATCCGATAAATATGTAATACAATCACTGATCGATGCGGAAAAAAGAGGAGTAAACGTCCGTGTCATTTTGGAGGAACACCCGTATAAAGGCTACGGGGTAAATAAAGAAGTTAAAGATAAACTCTCTCACTACGGGATAGAAACTAAATGGTCAAATAAAGCATACGATTTTACTCACTCAAAATTTCTTATTATTGACAATAAAACAGGGTATATACTAACAATGAATCTTACTAAAAGCTCTTTTACAAAAAATAGGGAATTTGGAATTATAACTACTTCTCCAAAAGAAGTTTCGGACCTTGAAAAAATATTTCAGTCAGATTGGGAGAGAAAGCCATATAACCCAGATGAAGATTCTCTGATTGTAAGCCCTGAAAACTCCAGAGCGAAATTAGAATGGCTAATAAATAGCGCAAATGATAACATACTTGTTTATGCAGAAGAGATGGAAGATGAAGAAATAGAAAATTTACTAATAAAAAAAGCAAAGAATGGAACAAATGTTAAAGTAATCCTTGCTTCTCCAGACATCATTACAAGCAACGGCGATGCCGGAAAATATTTGTCCTTAAATGGAGTACATATAGGCTACCTATCTACACCATTTGTGCATGCAAAAACTATGGTTGTTGATAATAGTGTTTCTTATGTCGGTTCCATCAATTTCTCTACAACTTCATTAGACAAAAACAGGGAAGTAGGCGTTATAGTAACAGATAAGTCAATAGCAAAAGGCATTTCCGATATATTTTATAAAGATTTTGAAAATTGCTCAAAAAACCCTTGACATGGAATCAAATTTACGTATAATAGTTTTCGGTCTTACGTAAAGACCTTATGAAAGTTTAAAAACTTTCATTTCTTCCTCCTTTTTTAAAAAGATCAAACAATATGCCCCCACCCCCCTGGGGGCTTCTCTTTTAGAGAAACTTAGTCAAAATCCTAACTATTACAACAAAAAGTGCTACTTTTTTAACTGCATTTATTAAAATATGTTCTTTTTATTAATATTGCGATCTATTTACTATTCTTACAAAAATTAAATTCTTTTGCGATAGGAATTCAAAATAATCTATTTCCAATCGTAAAATCAAACCACCATCATAAATATGTGGCACAGTAAGAGTTTGTTATCCAGAACAAACATTTATGGAAAATTAAATACCTATTTACGAGAAAGGTTTAGTACGGCATTACAAAGAAAAGGCACAAACATGATTCCCTACCTATGTACTAACAATGTATTTGATTAAAATCAATATACTTATTCGTAATGGTTGTTTAAACTTCAAAATATTTATTATGATTAGAACTGCAC
>WFSP01000072.1 GCA_015485995.1 Caldisericales bacterium
AAGGAAGCGTTATTTTGAGAATGTGCTATCCGAGCAGGTAAATGATGTTGGTTTTAGAAAAGAACTTCGCCTAACTCATGGCTTTTGTAATTTTCACTCATATCTGTTTTACTCGTTCAATGACCCTCTTGCGGCTTCAATTATTTATGAAGATCTTTTTCTTACTGAACTTAATTTTTTGAAAAAGGGAAAAATTGTTCCTAAAAGTTCCGAATGTATTGTTTGCAAAATTGAGAGAGAAGCGGAAAAAGAGGCACTTGGAATTCTTGATGATTTCATAAATGATCCTGATTTTAAAAAACTTTTTCTTGAATCCAAAGGGTTGTGTGTACCTCATTATCAAAAATTTTTGCTTGTTGCGAAAAATATTCCGCAGTGGTTCAAAGATTTTCACATTGTCCGTTTTGAAAAAATTGCGAAGATTTTGCACAAGTATATAGATGCACAGAACGTTTCTCTTGGAGATAAGCGCCCACCCTTAACGCGGGAAGAGGAGCTCGAATGGAAAGAAGCAATTAGAACTTTTGTAGGAATTGAGGGCTTAAAATGGTAAATGAATTTATGAATGTTGCGCTTGAAGAAGCGAAACAAGCAGAAAAAGAAGAGGAAATTCCTGTTGGTGCAGTAGTTGTGTGCAACGGAAAGATAGTAGCCCGAGCTCACAATATGCGTGAGCAGCTTAATGACCCTACGGCACATGCTGAAATTCTTGCTATACGCGAGGCAGCAAAGAAACTTAACGATTGGCGGCTTGAGCAATGCGAGATTTATGTTACACTTGAGCCGTGCCCTATGTGTGCATCTGCGATTCTTCTTGCGAGAATTCCAAAGATTTATTTTGGGGCTTATGATTTTGAAAATGGTGCCTGTGGAAGTAGGTTAAATATACCTGTTAGTTTCAGGATTTTCGGTTACAGCGCTGAGGTTGTAGGTGGTGTAGTAAAAGATGAGTGTAAGAAAATACTTCAGGAATTTTTTAGAAAGCGGCGAAATCGTTATAATAACAAACGGAGAGATGGCTGAGCGGTTGAAAGCGCCTGACTCGAAATCAGGTAGGGGGTTTATGCTCCCTCGTGGGTTCAAATCCCACTCTCTCCGCCATTTTGGGGTGGCTGAATGGTTCGAACAGATGTTTTAATTGTTGGGGGAGGCCCGGCCGGGGCGACGCTTAGCCAATTTCTTAAAGACAAAAACATTTCTTTCTTAGTAGTAGAGAAGGGAGGAATTATGCGTGATAAAATCTGTGCAGGTGGTGTCCCGCTCGTAGTTAACTCTCTTTTGCCTAAACGGTTGAGAGATTTTTCAAGGGTTGAGTACAATGCACTTGAAATTTTTTATAAAAATTCTCTTACTGCTCATTCCTCCGAGAAAACCGTTTTTAGCTACGGAGTAAGGCGTGCTGAGTTTGATTCTTATCTCAGGAAAGGATTGGATGTCCGTTACAATGAACGATTTATAAGCTTTGAGGAAAATAAAAGCGGCATCATTGTAAAAACTGATAAAAATGTGTATCTTTCAAAATTTTTTATAGGGGCAGACGGTGTGGGCAGCAGGGTTTCGTTTGTCAGCGGCCTTGCACCCAAAAAGCGTTTCATCGTCGGGGAGGAAGCAGAGATTGCTTCTGATACAGGTAATCAGAACGCGATAAAAATTTTTATAGGATATAATTTCCTCGGCTATGGATGGGTATTCCCAAAACATAATTTTCAATCTGTTGGGAGCGGTGCATTGAAATCACGTTTCAAAAAAGGAGCGGTATTTGGATTTTATCCTGGAAAGTATAAAGCAAAGATATATCCTATTTCTCTATGGAGTGGCCCGGAGAGGCTTCAATCCGGACGAGTAGCTCTTGTAGGGGAAGCAGCAAATCTTGTGGATCCGTTTACTGCCGGTGGTATATATCCTGCAATTTTATCTTCTTATTTGCTAAGTGAAGTAATTGCCAATGCTCTCAAAAATGGCAAAACTTCCTTAAAAGAGTACGAGAACTTATTAAAAGAAAAATTGTATTCCAATTTTCAGTATGCACTGTTTCTTTCCAGGATGTTTTACCCTTTCCTTCCGTTGATTAAGAAACATATAGTAAATGAATCAACGATAAATCGTGTATTGGAATTAACTTCAAAAGGTTACATTTCATACAAAGAGTTTTACGAAAGAATAAAAAATAGTAAACATATCTCTTTGAAACTTGCTTATTTCATAGTTAAAAAGTTTGTCAAATAACACTCTCATCCTATTGACAAAAAGTTAAATTTCAATATCTTATAGATGAGCAGGTTCCCTGTTAGCTCAATTGGCAGAGCGGGTGGCTGTTAACCACTAGGTTGTAGGTTCGAGTCCTACACGGGGAGCCAGTTTTTTGTTTACAAAGGGAATTATTTCAGAATATTTATCTATGTGTCGTATAGCTGTAAAATCATTAGAGTAGTTTTCTCTTTGTCATAAAATAATTTATACTTGAAAATTTATGAAATGGCCTAACTATTTGCATTAATTACAAAAATTGACTAAAATAACAATTGTAAGAAACGATAGCTCAACAGCAAAATTAATTTTGATGATTTTATTCACATAAATTTTGTGTAAATAGTGACAAATAAAGTAGAAATAAGAGGAGGAAGCTATGACCAAAAAGAATATCGGACTCTGGGGAGCAATTTCGATTGGCGTTGGAGGAATGGTAGGTGCAGGTATATTCTCAATACTTGGCATGGCCTGTCAGGTAGGGGGCAACGCAGTTTATTTGTCTTTTATGATTGCAGGAGCGGTTGCCCTTTTCAATACATATTCTTATGCTAAGTTGGGTTCCAAATACCCTTCGGCAGGGGGACCGGTTGAATTTCTTGTGCAAGGTTTTGGCAGCGGAATAATAAGCGGGGGATTTAATATTTTGCTGTGGATTGGGTATGTTGTTGCGCTTTCTCTATATTCAAGGGCTTTTGCAGCCTATGCTATGACTTTCTTTCCCAATTCCCCTTCCATTATGCTGAATATTTTTGCAACGTCTATTATACTGGTATTTGTTGGAGTTAATTTTATAGGGGCTAAGGCAGTAGGAAGATCAGAATTGTTCATAGTTACTATCAAAGTGGGAATTCTTGCGTTGTTTGCAATCATAGGATTCTTCTTTATAAAGCCTGATTTACTCAGTTTTTCAAGATTTCCACCTGTCAGTAATATATTTTTTGCTTCTGCGATTGTATTTCTTGCATATGAAGGATTCGGTTTGATTACAAATGCTGCCGAAGATATGAATAATCCCCGTAAAACGCTTCCCCGGGCCTTATACTTAAGTGTTCTGATAGTTATTGCAATTTATATAAGCGTGTCCTTGGTTGTAGTTGGTAATTTACCGCTACCCAATATTATAAAAGCCAAAGACTATGCTCTTGCTGAGGCAGCAAAACCCTTTCTTGGCTTAGTGGGCTTTAAAATCATAGCGATAGCTGCCTTATTCTCGACTGCATCTGCTATAAATGCAACTTTGTACGGAGGAGCTAACGTAAGCTATATGATTGCTAAAGACGGAGAGCTCCCCAAAATATTTGATAGAAAAATATGGCTCAATGGAAGGGAAGGGTTATTTATAACAGCAGGGCTCGTAATTATTTTTGCAAATTTCTTCGATTTAAGTAAAATTGCTATGCTGGGAAGTGCAGCTTTCCTTATAATTTATACTGGGGTTAATATTGGGCACTTGAAACTACTTGAAAAGACTCATGGAAACATTATTTTGGTGTGGATTGCTATATTGGGAGACATTATCTCGTTGTCTATTTTACTCTACTACTTGTATAAACATTCTATTTTAACATTAGTAATATTAATACTTATTATGTGCTTTAGTTTTTTTGCAGAATGGCTATATGAGAAATCATCCAATAGAAAAATAAAGACAAGGGTGGATCAGTAACTATTTTGCAGTTCCTTTATTTATAAGAAATATTTATAATTGATTGTGTACGATGTTTAAAAGAAAAAGAGCATCTTGGCAGAGCGGGTGGCTGTTAACCACTAGGTTGTAGGTTCGGGTCCTACATAGGGAGCTAGTTTTTATTTTATCAGTCTTCAAAAATATCTTTAAGCTGTTAGTATTAAGCTATCACGTGAAGTCTTTCTCAGAATTTCTGGATAATTTAAACGATTTTATTAGTAGTGTGGTAGAATAATACAAATGGGAAATATAATTTTGCAGAAACGTGGCGCAAATTTTTATGGTTTTGAAAGTATCGATTCCTCTGGAATACATCATTATCATCCTTATGTTGTTAGGGGTTCCGGAGATCTATACCTTGATGAGCAAGGGATTCACTTTAAGCAGTGGGTTACCAAAAAAGAATATAATATTTCCCTTAATAAAATTATAAAATTAGAAATCAAAGATTCTCATAATCTGAAGAGGAAATGGCCTGGTAAGGTGTTACGTATTTACTTTACAGAACAAAATGAAACTGAAGTTTTTGGCATTGCTCTCGGAGGAAAGCTCAGCATTACAAAACGGTGGCAAGATAATGCATACCTATGGAAAGAAAAAATTGAATCACTCTTAAAAAAATAATTTTGAAAAAGAGAAGATATTGCTTTTTTATTTGGTAGATTTTTATTTAACAAGTGGCAAAAAGGGAACTAATTTACAGGGAACTTCCTCAAATTTTGTAAATTGTGTTCCAAATTTTTAATTTACACTAAAGTGAGATAAGTTAGGCGTTCTGTTCTTTTCTTTATTTTACTGTGCTATAGTTTTAGGAATTGTACGCTACTAAATTTCTGCAAAGTGTTTTACCAGCCAAACCTTATTTTTCATAGAATATACTGGGCATAGCACAAAATGTGGCTAACTTAGAAATAAGTTTATCAGCAAAATGCTACCTATATGCTTTATTGCAAGGTATAATTGTACAGTGGTTATTGTAAAACCATTTAGTATGTTTAATGTGGTTTTTTGAAATATTTGGATTATCCTATTGACTATTTATGCTCGAGGTTCTATAATAAGAACGTTAAAATTTTATAAATTTATTTAGGGAGGTGAATTATGAGTTCGGCAAGTAATGCTTATATACTTATAGCAGCGGCGTTAGTTCTTCTTATGACACCCGGACTTGCATTCTTCTATGGAGGATTGGTCGGGCGTAAAAACGTCGTAACAATTATGATGCAGAGCTTTGTTTCAATGGGTATTACTATAATAATGTGGTGGGCAGTCGGATTTTCTTTGAGTTTCAGCGGAAGCGGCCCAATCATCGGAAACTTTGCTCATGCATTCCTTAAAGGCGTAACGGTTCAAACGACATTTGCAGGGAATGGACAGATTTCATTACTTGTATTCTTTATTTACCAAATGATGTTTGCAGTAATCACACCTGCACTTATTACGGGTGCTTTTGCAAATAGAATGACTTTTAGGGCGTATATCTGGTTTCTTATACTCTGGCAACTTGTTATTTACTATCCATTTGCTCATATGATCTGGGGTGGTGGCATTCTTGCTCAGTGGGGCGTGCTTGACTTCGCAGGCGGAATCGTGGTACATGCACTTGCAGGATTCTCTGCACTTGCAACGGTATTTTACATTGGAAAGAGAAAATATGTGAGCAATCACACTCCGGCAAATCTTGCGCTTGTTGCAATCGGTACAGCGCTTCTCTGGTTCGGCTGGTACGGATTTAATTCTGGTAGTGCGCTTTCCATTGATACGGCTGCGGAACTTGCATTTGTAAACACCACTCTTGGTGCGGCATTTGGCGCAACGACTTGGTTGATTCTTGATACGAGGTTCGCAGGCAAACCGAAACTTGTTGGATTCCTTACCGGTGCAGTTGCAGGCCTTGCAACAATCACTCCTGCGGCAGGTTATGTGACTCCGGCTGCTGCGGCACTTATAGGTATTACTGCATCAGTTGTAGGATACTTTGCAGTTGCATTCAAAAACAAAAAAGGCTGGGACGATGCACTTGACGTATGGGGTGTTCACGGAATGGGCGGAGTAACCGGTATCTTAATGCTCGGCTTATTTGCAACAAAGACTGTGAATAAGTCTGGTGCAAATGGCTGGTTTTACGGTAATGCCGCATTTTTCGGAAAAGAACTTGTCGCAGTGCTTATTGCAATTACCTATGCATTTATTGTAACATATGTGCTTCTCGCAATTATCAATACCTTTGCAAAAGTGAGAGTGCCTGAAAGCGCAGAAAAAGAAGGGCTTGACTCTCATCTACACGGAGAAGACGCGTTTAACCTTCTTGACGGTTAATAGCTTATTTTACTCCCTGCCTTATTTTATATCCCTTTCAAATGGAAATAGGCAGGGGGTATTTTATTTACACTCTAAAATTTTGCTTATAAAAGTAGTGTAGCGCTGGTTTTATTTGAAAAAAACAGCTAAACAGCTATAAATTATATTTTGAAAATAGGTATTTCATCGTGCTCAAAATGACATTTATCAAAGAGTTTTATATTTTAAATTCTCATTTAGTTGTTATTTGTTTTCATAAGTTTATATCCATTTGACAAATTTAAAATTAATGAAATAATAAAGTAAACCAACATAATAAGGGGGAGTAGTTATGAAAAGGTTTGCTAAAATGAATGTAAGCATTGTATTTCTTTTGGTGGTGCTTGTGTTAGCTGTTGCTTTAATGGGTGGATGTTCGAAAAAAGCTACAGAAAAACCGTCATCAGAAAAACCGTCATCAAACACTACAACTTCTTCCAATAGCGCACTTTCAGCGCGCGAAGCTTTTTCTATCGCCTTAAAAGAATCTAAAAAATGGTCTTCAGATGCCAACCTTGTTAATATTGATAATTTTATGGGTTCCACAGATATGAGCGGGAAGGCAGACAGATGGGTAATTAAGTTTAATTCTACAGGAAAGAACAAAGGTTTAGCTGTGCATGTGGGAACCGGAGGCAAAATTATTCAAACAATGCAAGAAAGTTTATACTCCAACAGAAGCCCTATCAAGGGTAATTGGATTGATAGTTCTAAGGCATTAAGTATTGCTTTTAAACAGTACAATGAAAAAGTATTTAAGAATTACTGGCTGGGATTAAGCAGTGATGGCAAAACAGTATCTTGGTATGTTAAGTTCCGTTATAATAAAGAAGAACCGGCCTGGGCAGAAATAAACGCATTGAGTGGTGAGGTTGTAAGAACATGGAGCGGATATTAGATAGCAGGCAATTGGTAAGTTTTTAATATAGGCTATCAGTTGCTTAAGGAACGTTTCTGAAAAACAGATTAGTTAAAGTTACACCCACATGGGTCATATTGCCTATGGTTATTCTTTTTGATACTATAATTAATTATGTGTCAATTAGAATAAGGGATAAAATATGGCAAAGAATAATTTAAGGAATAAATTAAATCTAACTAAGGAGGCGCATTATGAAAGGGAAAATTAAAGTAAGTAGAATTGAAGTAAGCAGAAACAAAAGAACATCTAAGGAAACAAGATACAGTGTTTTGCTTACGGTGAACAACTCATCCATTAATCT
>WFSP01000073.1 GCA_015485995.1 Caldisericales bacterium
GTTTGTAGCTAACCTATAAGGAATTGAAACACGTAAAATAACGTGCCTTCTGCTAAAAATATGGTGGTTTGTAGCTAACCTATAAGGAATTGAAACTAAGACCGTACCCTTCTTTTTGCATTTGTTCTACTATGTTTGTAGCTAACCTATAAGGAATTGAAACACAAGAATTCCTTTTACTTTAACCATAGTAGGGCTTTCGTTTGTAGCTAACCTATAAGGAATTGAAACAGAACATCAGAAACTAATTTAGCCCCGTCTATATCTGTGTTTGTAGCTAACCTATAAGGAATTGAAACGAAAATTTGACCTTCATAAATAAAGGATTTGTTAAATTATAATTATTCAGGTAATGTTATTATAATGGGATAAAGGTAAAAAACCTTTTATTAATCTTATTTTTCAATATGCCATTTACTTACATTTTAAGCAATTATGAGGTAATTTATACTTGCAAAATACGTTTTGCAATTTTTGGGGCACTTTATGCAATAATTTTATAATAAACAGATTATAACAAGCTTTTATGCTTATTTTTTGGTTTTATTTATTTCCAAAAAATAGGTGTCCCGTTTCACGTACAATTCCCCGGCGGAAGTTCGGCCCTAAACTGCTTATTCATGTAAACTTTTTGTACATTCCTTTTGTTTCGTCTTTCCGTGTTGCAAACTTTCCTGTAAGAATTAAAATGTAAAAAATGGGGGTGAAGATGAAACGATATGAATTTGCTAAAGGAAAAACGGGTAAAATCTTATTTATCAGAGTTATGGCCGGAGGGGATTTACTGCAATCTATCAAGGAAGTTTTTGAGCAGTCAGGCATTGTAACAGCTCGCATTGCTTCTGCAATAGGAAGCTTGAGAAAAGTGCACTACACATTTGTAAACAAAAACGGCAAATATAACCAACCAGTTATTAAAGAAGGAATGTTTGAGCTTGTTACAGCAAGCGGGTTTATATCACGAGCAAAAGGCACAACGGAAATGCATATACATTCTGCAATGGCAGATAGCGACGGGAATATCTTCGGAGGGCATCTATTGGAAGAAGGTAACATAGTATACGCAACCTCAGAGATCTGTATCGAGGAATTATCCGGAATTCGTATTTCGAAAAGACCTGATACTGAAACAGGATTTACAATTTTCAAGATTGTTTAGTTTCCGTGGTTAAGTTTATAAAATTTCAGGTAGCTGCAACGCACTTAAGATAAAATTAAATAGGTACCGGCAAGGCAAAATCTTAAATACTTCTATTAAAGATCTGCAAATATCGTAAATTTATATTTTACCATTCGTTAAACCTTGCCACATTTGGAGTTTGGATTTTTAGCAGAAGCTTGCTACAATTTTCTAAAGAGGAGGGTGAGCATAATGATTCGGAAAGTGATAAAAAGAGACGGCAGAATAGTTGAGTTTGACAAAAATAAAATCACCACAGCCATTTTTAAAGCAGGAAAAGAAACAGGAGAGTTTGGAGCTGATACGGCAGAATTTCTCACTGGAATTATAACAACGGAACTTGAGTTTGAACACGACAGCGTTCCTTTCAGCATAGAAGTAATACAAAACAAAATAGAACGAGTACTTATGCGCAAGGGATTTTACGCCACCTCAAAAGCATTTATCCTTTATAGAGAACACAGGAGAGAACTCAGAGAAATAAAAAATCATATTACTCCCGACCTCGTCGAGGACTATCTAAACCAGGGCACATGGGAAGTCCACGAGAATGCAAATATAAACTACTCCATACAAGGATTAAAAGCATTTATCGCGGGAAAAGCAGAGGAACACTACTGGCTTGACAGAGTATATCCCAAAAAAATCGCTGACTTACACAAAAACGGTTGGGTGCATATTCATAACCTTTCAATGCTATCCGCCTATTGCTGCGGATGGGACCTTGAGGATTTAATAAGAAGGGGGTTCGGAGGGCCACCCGGCAAGCCATATTCAAAACCTGCAAAGCATCTTTCCTCTATTTTAGGGCAGATGATGAACTTCCTATTCACACTGCAGAATGAAGTAGCCGGAGCAGTTGCTTTCAGCTCGTTTGATACCTACCTTGCCCCGTTTGTTTACTTCGATAAACTGAATTACAAAGAAGTAAAACAACAGATACAGGAATTCGTTTACAATATGAACCAAACAATGAGAACAGGAGGGCAAAGCCCGTTTTCCAACATTACCCTTGATATACACCCGCATCCGCTGCTTAAAGACCGCCCCGTAATTGTAGGGGGAAAAGAGCACCCCGACGTTCTATACAGGGATATGCAAAAAGAAATGGATATGGTGAACAGGGCTTTCTGGGAAACAATGATTGAAGGCGACGGAAACAGCCGGCCTTTTACATTCCCCATCCCCACAATTAACATAGATAAGGATTTTGAGTGGAATAATCCTGACCTTGAGCCAATGTGGGAAGCAACAAGAAAATACGGAACACCTTATTTTGCAAACTTTGTAAACTCAGATCTAAGCCCGGAAGATGCCCGCAGTATGTGCTTGGAAGAAAACGAAGAGGTTATTATTAAAAACCGTGATGGAGTTATAGAAAAACGCAGAATTAGTGGTATAGTAAATGATTACGAGACAGGTACATTTGATGAAGATGGTTGGGCAAATGCAAAAAATGGTTTACAAGCCCTATCGCTGGATTTTGTTTCTGGGAATGTCGAGTGGGCTAATATAATTAACTTTTTGCGAATTAAGAGCAAAGAATTAGTGGAAATAACAACTGATGATGGGAAAATAATCAGGACTTCTTTGAAACATATTGTACCTGTTTTTGGGGTAAATGGACTTGAAAATAAGTTTGCCGAAGATGTTGAAGAGGGCGATTACCTACTATCCCTAAAAAGTGCAAAACACAGCTTAAGAAATACATATCAACATATAGATGATCTTGTCCTTGATGAGGATCTGGCAAAAATTTTAGGTTATTTTGTAGCGAATGGCAATTATTTGTTTGAGAGCAGAAAGGGATATACATATTTTGGACAGCCCAGAGGTATCCAGTTTATGTTTAACAGTATTACTAAAGAAAATTTGAATGAACTAAGGTATCTTGTAAAAAAGGTATTTAATGTTGAACCTAAAGAAAAGAAGGATCCGAGGTATAATTCTTATTATCTCTATATTTATAGCACTTCAATAAGCAGGAAACTGTATAATGCTGGGTTCAAGAAATATGGTAAGTTACCAACTGTATTGTTTAACTCTCCACCTTCTGTGATAGAAGCCTTTTTAGAATATCATTTTAAAGGAGACGGATATAAAAAAAAGCAGGAAATCCACATAAATGACCCTGAATTAGCAAAAGATTTGGTAATATTATATAATTTTATTGGAGTTCCGGTAACATATAGGGAGAGTAGTAATAATCAAGTGATCTATATTCAACACAAAAAGTCAGAGACTATGATTGATGGTAGAATGAATAACCCGTTGCTTTTTGAGAGAGTTCCAGGATTTCTTGCAGAGTCTACATATAAAGTACCTGGTTTAGTTAAAAGCAGGATGGTGGGTGTCAGAACATTAGAAAAGCACGATGCAGAAACAGAAGAATCACGTTTCATAAAGAACAGCGATTTTTACTTAGTAAGAGTAAAAAATCTAAAAGTTGTGAAATTAGACAAGCCTAAGTATTTCTACGACTTTGAGCTCGACAAAAATCACCTATTTGTTCACTCAATGGGCACTATTACTCATAATTGCTGCAGGCTTCGTCTAAACGTAAAAGAACTGCGTAAAAAAGGCGGAGGCTTGTTTGGCGCTGACCCTCTAACTGGTTGTTATGATGAGAAAACAGAAATTTTAACAACGGACGGCTGGAAATTTTTTAGAGATTTAACTTTAGATGATGAGGTTTTCACTTTAACCAAAGACAACAAAATAGAAGTTCATAAACCAATAAGGCTTTTTGCTTATGATTGGAATGGAAACTTGTATAGATTTAAAGCAAAGTCATTAGATCTGTTGGTTACGCCTAATCATAAAATGGTTGTTGACAAAGTAAGAACAGGAAAAAGAGAACTTGTCCCTGCAGAAGAATTTAATGTAAATAATCACAGAATTCCAAAACAGGGTATATGGAGCGGTAAAAAGGTAAAATATTTTATATTGCCAGCCATAGAAAATAATTGGTTATCCGGAAATCATCAAAGCCATCATCATTATGAGAAAGAAGAGTTAAAAATCCCAATGGATGATTGGTTAAAATTCTTCGGAATCTGGATTGCCAAGGGAAGCTTTGATAATGATAATATTGCTCAATCCCATGGATATAGAGTTTTCATAACTCAGGTCAATAAGACGACAAAAAAAGAAATCAAGAATGCTTTAGACAATCTCCCATTCCATTACCGAGAAATCGATGAAGGCTTTGTCATTACTAACAAACAATTATGGAATTATTTAAAACAATTTGGCCACTGCTATGATAAGTTTATCCCTAAAGAACTTAAAAGGCTATCAAAAGAACAGTTAGAAATATTATTTGAATGGTTGATAAAAGGAGACGGCCATATTCGGCCGTTAAGAGGGATAGCTAAAAAGAGACAGATTACTTATTATACGGTTTCTAAAAAATTAGCTGATGATATTCAGGAGATTGTAATGAAACTTGGTTGGGCAGCAACAATTATTCGGAGAAAGGAAAGAAAAAGTTCTATTAAGGGAAGAGAAATTGATTCAAAAAAGCAATACATCGTTGGAATTCAACAATCTACTCACTATCGTCTTCGTAAAAATAATATAAGTCTTGAAAATTATCAAGGGAAAGTATATTCTTGCGAAGTTCCTAATCATACATTATTTGTGAGGAGAAATGGAAAAGTTACTTGGTCAGGAAATTCTATCGGAGTCATAACAATCAATATGCCACGCATTGGTTATATTTCAAAAACAAAGGAAGAATTTTTCGATAAAGTTGCCGAAATAATGGACGCGGCTAAAAACGGGCTCACGGTAAAGAGGAAAACAGTGGAGCAATTTACTGAAGGAGGATTATACCCATACTCAAAAGTTTATTTGAACCCTATCAAAGAAAGTGGCGGAAGCTACTGGGGAAACCATTTCTCTACAATCGGCATTGTGGGGATGAATGAAGCGCTTATGAACTTTATGGGAGAAAATATCGGAACGGAAAAAGGGATTCAATTCACTACGGAACTAATGGAATTTATGCGGAAAAGGATGCAAGATTACCAGGAAGAAACTGGCACTTTATTTAATTTGGAGGCAACACCCAGTGAATCCACCGCATATTCGCTTGCGTTAATGGATAAAAAGAAATATCCTGATATTATTGTTGCGAACGAAGAAGAAGTGGAAAAATACGAGGTAGCCCCATTCTACACGAACTCCGCACAGCTTCCCGTAGATTATACCGACGACCCGTTTGAGGTAGCGGAAAAACAAAATAACATCCAATCCTTATGGACCGGAGGGACAGTTGTTCACTTCTTTCTGGGCGAATCCCTGCATTCGGGAAACGAAGCAAAGTTATTCGTTAAAAGGGTTATTGGAAATTACAAGCTTCCTTATATTACTATCACCCCCACTTTTTCTGTATGCCCAAAACATGGATACATCCCCGGAGAACATAAATATTGCCCATACTGCGATGCGGAGCTTGTAGAGAGATACGAGCGTGGGGAAAAAGAAGAAAAACCCGGCGGAATAAAATTGGACATAGACGTATAATGGAAAGAGAAAAGACGGCTTCAGTAAAACTTATTACATACACGCCTGAACCTGAAAAAGTTGTTGCAACGGCAATGAGGCAAAGCAGGTTCAAAGGTGGCGTTGCAACACTTGATATGGAAGAGGATAAAATAAAACACCTCATTGAGCTTGCATTAAAGCTCGGCCATCTGTCTGTTTTCGAGCATATTTCTTTTACTTTTGCAATTGAGGGAATTTCACGCGCCTGCTCGCACCAATTCGTAAGGCACAGACTGTTTTCATTTACCCAGCAAAGCCAGAGGTACGTAAAAGAATCCGATTTTCCGTATATTGTGCCACAAACAATTAAACAGGATAAAGGAGCATATCTAAAATTTATTAACGCAATTAACATAATAAGTGAAACTTACAAGGAACTTGCAAAAACTGTGCCATTTGAAGATGCTCGTTTCATACTGCCTAATGCCACGGAAACTAAAATGGTTGCAACTGCCAATGCGCGCGAACTGATGCATTTCTTTAAGTTGAGGTTGGACCAGGCTGCCCAATGGGAAATTCGTAACGTAGCAGAACTTATGTTTAAAGAAGTTTCAGAAATAGCGCCTATTATTTTTTCAAAAGATAATTTAAATGGATTTCAATGAGGAGGTGAAAGATGAAGTACAAGGAAGATGAACAGGGAAACCTTATCCTTGAAGACGGAACCGTGATTCCGAAAGAGAAACGGCAGAAAGCGGAAGTTTACAGCCGCGTCGTTGGGTAAAGCAATGCTCAACTAAAATCCATTCTAATTGACTCGGAACTCCCTATGGGACAACGAGGCGGAAGGGCAGAAGCCCGCCGTGAGAGACTGAACGAATGGACACTTGCAGAAGGTGAAGCAACAGTCCGAACTGCATGGTAACATGCAGAGTGCTAAAGAAATTTAGCACCGCTTCCTCAAAAAGGGAGTCATAAAAGCAACAGATTGATTTAAGGCCCGTTTCACAATGGAACAATGGAAAGAAACAGGAATTTAAGAAGAGAAAGACATTCAAAGAAAAATAAGTATGAGGGGGACATAATAATTGTCCCCTTTTTTCTTAATCTTTCAAATAGTTTGAAATAAACGGAGCTATAATTAGAATTAAACCCAGGATAATGCTAATTACTATATGTGTTGCTCCGTATTGCGTAATCTGGCCTACAAACCCGAAAATTAAGAGTTCTAATCCTACAAGCATTGCTACTACCCCGCCAATTTTGTTTTGGCCAAACAGCTTAAAGCCAAAATACAGAGATGCAATGCCGACAATTATAAAAACAACCGCATTAAAAACGCCCTTCCTAACAAAAGCATCAAGTAAAGCAGCCGCTCCTGCCATAACAATTACAGTTTTATTCATAATACACCTCCCTATTTCTACAATATTATAGTATCTTTAATCAATTTTCTAATCCGACTGCTATATTTTTTTGTGGAACTAAAATTTCTCAAAAATTCTCAGCAACATCTATTGCAAATTTTTAAAGGCAGTGCTAAAATTTAATACAAATAAAAATAAGGAGGTGCAATTATGCCAGGATGGTGGTTACTTGTTGTATTGCTTTTTGCAATTATTTTTATTGTTTATGCAACAGGCAAACTAAAACTTAATGCATTCCTTGCTTTGCTTCTTGCAGCATATTTTACGGGACTGCTTGTAGGAATGCCTGGTGACAAAATCTTGTCCGCAATCACGGGTGGATTTGGTAAAACTTTGGGCTACATAGGTATTGTAATTGCGGCAGGAACAATTATGGGAACTTATTTGGAAAAATCCGGTGGTGCGCTCTCTATGGCAGAGGCAGTTCTAAAATGGGTAGGCAAGAAACGTGCAGCTCTTGCAATGTCTATAACAGGATTCTTTGTATCAATCCCGGTATTTTGTGATTCGGGATTTGTTATTCTTTCACCCCTTAACAACGCACTTGCTGCAGCAGTAGGGGAAAGTGCAGCCGTATTTGAAGTTGCTCTAAGCACAGGCTTATATGCAACACACTGCCTTGTGCCTCCGACCCCTGGCCCAATTGCGGCAGCAGGTATTCTGAATGCTGATCTCGGTACTGTCATAGGGCTTGGATTAATAGCTTCTATCCCGGCAATGCTTGCAGGTTACTGGTATGCAGTGAAAGTCGCAAAGAGATGGTATATAAAACCCAACGTTACGGAAAGCTACGAAGATCTGAAAAAGCGTTACGGAAAGCTTCCTGAAGCATGGAGAGCATTTACTCCTATATTTGTCCCAATTATACTAATCCTTTTAAAATCGTTTGCGGATTTTCCTTCTCACTTTTTTGGAACAGGTGCTATAAAAAGCACAATAGATTTTATAGGTAATCCTAACTCTGCCCTTATTATAGCAGTATTCTTGGCAATGTGGCTACTCATAAAAAAGAGCGATACAAAATTTGTCCCGGAATGGACAAATACAGGGCTTGCAAATGCGGCAATCATTATTTTAATTACAGGGGCAGGAGGGGCCTTTGGCTCAGTCTTGAAGGCAAGCGGAATTGGCAATTATCTTGGAACTTCTCTTTCTCACGCACACCTTGGAATACTATTACCCTTTATAATTTCTGCAGCACTAAAAACAGCACAAGGTTCATCCACAGTTGCCTTAATTACAACTCCTGCACTTGTTGCGCCAATCTTGCCATCTTTAGGGCTTGCATCCCCCGTAGGCCTTGCACTTACAGTTCTATCCATAGGTGCAGGCTCAATGGTAGTTTCACACGTAAATGACAGTTATTTCTGGGTAGTGAACCTCTTCTCCGGGAATAAAGATGTTACCTTAGGATACAAAACTCAAACCGCAGCAACCTTTGTGGAAGGCATTGCTGCAGTAATTACAGTTTTAGTATTAGCAGTGTTCTTTGTGCATTGATATGATTAAAAATATTGATCAGCTTGTAAAAGGCCGTTTTTCAAGGGAGAGGGCAAATGCCCTCTCCGCATTAGAAAGCGCGTTAAAAAGAATAGACCCCAAAGTATGCATAAACCGAACTTTAAGAATATATGGTGACGAATTTACTTATGACGACCATAAATACCATTTAAACGATTTTGAGCACATCCATCTTATCGCATTTGGCAAAGCTGCAGAAACGATGGCATTATCTATCTTTAAAATATTTTCCGAAATCCCAGGGCTTAAAATATCGGATGCTGTTGTGGTGACCAAAGAGTTTAAAAAGAACCTGCCTGAATATGTTAAAAAAATTAAGGGAGGGCACCCTCTGCCCGACGAGAATAGTGTAAAAGCAGGCAATGAAGTATTAAATATTGCAAAAAAAACAGCAGATAATGATTTTACAATTGTTCTAATCTCCGGTGGAGGCTCGGCAATGGTAGAAAGCCCGCTTGTACCTCTCGGAGATTTGCAAAAAACGACAAAGCTCCTTATGGAAGCCGGGGCAAACATTGAAGAACTAAACACCATCAGAAAACATCTCTCAAATATAAAAGGAGGTAAATTGTTAACACACCTGAAAGGGCAGGTTGTGTCGTTTATAATATCAGATGTCATAGGTGATAAGTTAAGCACAATTGCTTCCGGCCCTACTTATTTTGACGATACCACATTTCAAAAGGGTTTAAAAATAATTGAGAAATACTCCCTAAAAAATAGAATTCCAAAAACAGTGATGGATATATTAAAGGAAGGCGTAAAAGGAAAAATCGAAGAAACGCTTAAAAATAACGCGCCTGACATGCAAAGAGTCCAAAACATTCTTGTTGCCACAAATTTTGATGCTTGCCGTGCAGCATCGGCATACCTCAGAAGCAGCGGATACACTGTTATTTATCTGGGGTCTTCCATTCAGGGGGAAGCAAGAGAAGTAGCCAAAGTTATCGGTGGCATTGCATACGACGGGGGAAAGAGGAGGCTTAGCACGTCTCTTCCCATTGCAGTAGTCTTCGGGGGAGAAACAACCGTTACCGTTAAAGGAAACGGAAAAGGCGGAAGGAATGAAGAGCTCGTCCTTGCATCGTTGCCACTCCTTTCCGAGACACAAGCAGTATTTGTATCGATAGGTACCGACGGCATAGATGGAAAAAGTAGCGCAGCAGGTGCAATAGGCGATACGGATACATTGGCAGAGGCTAAAAATAAAGGTATGGATTTTTCCTATTTTCTTGTTAACAACAACGCACATAATTTCTTTAATCCCTTAGGCGGGCTTGTTATCACAGGAAACACCGGGACAAACGTTGCAGACATCGGTATCCTTATAATAAAATAGTATTTTTAGCTTTTCCGAAACAAAAGCAAAAAAGTCTCCATAGTAAATCGCAAGTATGGTTAAATCTTAGTTAACTTTACATAAGTAAGCTTGACAAATTATCTTTCAGTGTTATAAACTTAACAAGGGGATGTTTATGAATACAAAAAATGAAAAGGAGGTAGCTATGTGGGCAGGAATATCGCTTATAATTGTCGGTGCAGCTTTGTTGCTTCTGATTTTATGGAAACCTACCAAAGTTTCCTCACCTGAAGAAGAGGCAAAATTTAAAAAAGAAAGGAACAGCGACGCTTCTGAAATAGCAATGGCAATAAAACAAGCTGTTGCCCAAACAAATTTAAATGCAAAATTATTCAGCAACACAAAAGTAAAGGGATGGACAAAGCATTCCACAACTATTGATTATTTACTCTTATCTGCGCAGGGGATTATCCTATTCAGAAAAGAAACGTTACCCGCAAAGAGCGTTGAAACAAACGGCAAACGGTGGTTTTTTGAAACAGGTAACGGCAAAAAAGAGATAAAAAATCCGGTAAATATGAATAATTATGCAATAAATATTCTGCGGAATTTACTGAAAAACAAATGCAAAAACTCATACGATAAAATTAACTTTACATCCGTTATTTTGTTTAACAATGATACGGAGATAAAATTGCCGAAAAAGGAAAAAGAGGGTGTAGTAATAATCAAACAAAATAAGATCGCCGACCTTATAGAAATGACAGCAGAGAATCCGCCTACACTGTCAAGCGATGATTTGAACTGTATTGATAATGCAATAGGTTAGCTGTTCTTTAAGGCTGTTTAGCACCTCTTCTATGTGCCCTTTTACTCTTACTTTCCTCCATATATGCTTTATTTTCCTTTTTGGGGAAATGAGAAATGTAGTTCTAACAACACCCATATACTCCCTCCCGTATAACTTCTTTTTCTGCCACACTCCGTATTTTCCAAGCACTTTATGTGCAGGGTCGCTTAATAAAAGGACGTTAAGATTATGCTTTTCAATAAATAATCCGTGAGATTTAGGCGAATTGGGGCTTATCCCGATTATCACAGCGCCAAGCTTTTCAAACTCTTCCTTCTTTTCAGTAAACCCTATGGCCTCTTTTGTACACCCTGAAGTATTGTCCTTCGGGTAAAAATACAGCACTACCCATTTGCCTTCGAAATCATTAAGCTCCAGTTTGACACTTGCAATGTCAAAAAAAGTTAAAAACAGCAAGTATTAATGGGCATTTATTAAGGATAGCAAAAAGTGGTGGTGTGTATCTATGAACCTTA
>WFSP01000074.1 GCA_015485995.1 Caldisericales bacterium
AGGGGAATAGAGATGAAACCGATTATAGTAAAGGAAATAAAAGATATGAACGGCAATGTTAAATACTATAATGCGCCTACAATTCGGAAGAGCGTTGTTTCTCCTAAAGTTGCTTCTGAAGTAATGGATGCTTTAAAAGCAGTTGTTACCGAAAAGGGTGTTCCGCAGGCTGAGCTTAAGGGTTATACTGTTGCAGGGAAGACCGGTACCGCACAGAAACCTGATGCAAACGGCGGATATTCCAATACAAAGCTCATTTATAGTTTTTGTGGTATGGTCCCTGCAAGTGATCCCCGAGTTGTTATCCTTACGGTAATAAATGAAACTGAAAAGCCTACTTATTCATTATATGTTGCTGCGCCACTCTTTCAAAAAATTGCAAGCTATGTAGTAAAATATTTAAGGATTCCACAGGATGATTTAGATGAAAGCCACTGAGCTAAAGATACTATTTCCGGGATTTTCGTATTCAGGTAATTTAAATGTTGAGTTTAATCGCATTGAACTTGATTCGAGAAAGATTCAGAAATTTGATCTCTTTGTTGCAATGAAGGGAATACACTTTGATTCCCATAAAAGAATTTTAGAGGCTATACATAACGGGGCCACTGTAGTGGTTTCGGAAAAAGATATTACAGTGCCTAAGAATATTCTTTTGATAAAGGTTTCTGATTCGAGAGATGCGTACGCAAGAATTTCAGCTGCATTTTTTGGTTTTCCCTCCAGAAAATTGAAAGTTGTGGGAATAACCGGTACTTCGGGAAAAACAACTACTGCTTATATACTCTATTCTTTTTTTAACAGGGTTGGTATTAGAGCCGGATTTTTAGGTACGCTTGGAGAAGATACAGGCAGCGGACTTATATTTAAGGAAAAATTTCCTCCTACTACACCAGACGCATTTTACCTGAACAGGGCACTCAGTGATATGGTAAAAGCAGGTATTAAATATGTATTTATGGAAGTTTCCTCATCAGCTATACTTTTTAATAGAATAAGCGGAATAGATTTTTACAGAAAAATATTAACCAATATTGGCCAGGACCACCTTGAAGTGCACAAAACATTTCAAAATTATCTTAGTTGTAAATTAAAATTTTTTGAAGGGGACGTTCCTGCTATCCTTAATAGGGACTCACTTTTTATAGAAGATTTTTTGTCTGTTTCCCGGACATTCAAAACATATGGAATTAAAAATAAAGCAGATTTTATGGCCCATATTGATAAAACAGATCATAGTGGAATGTATGTTACGCTTTCGTATGACAAAGATTATGTTCGTTTATTTCTCAAAGCAAGAGGCGAATTTAACCTTTATAATTTTCTTGCGTTTCTGGCCTTTACCAGAGGAGAAGGAATACTTCTTTCCAAAATTGAACAATTTGCAGCGAATTTTCCGGAGATTCCCGGAAGAATGAATTCCATAGAAACTATTAAGGGCACCGTAATTATTGATTTTGCGCATAATCCGTATGAAATAGAAGCTGTGCTGAATTATGCACGTCAAATTAAACAGAATAGACTTATTACAGTGGTTGGCGCAGTAGGATGGTCTACAGTAGAGAAACGGTACAATATCGGAAAAGTCGCTTCTTCATTAAGTGATGTTTTTATATTAACAACTGATGACCCGAGGGGGGCTGATCCTGATGAAATAATACGGGATGTTAAAAAGGGCTCTTCCGGTAATATTGTAGTAATAAATAACCGTTTTAATGCAATTAGAAAAGCAGTTTCTATAATGAAGAAGGGGGATGTAGTGGCAATCTTAGGTAGAGGCGAAGAAAGAGAAATTCATTTTAGAAACAAAACTGTTATGAAAAGTGATGAGGAGTGCGTAAGGGAGATACTTGATGAAAATAAAAACTGACGAACTGCTTAATATTGTGCAAGGAGATTGGAATAAAGTAAAAATAGATAGCTTTACGAGCTTTGCCATAGATAGTAGAAAAGCGAGAGAAGGCTCTTTGTTCTTTGCAATTAAAGGCAAGCAAATTGATGGGCATTTATTCTTGGAAGACGCATATAAAAATGGTGCGATAGGTGCAGTAGTTGAAGAAAAAACCTCTTTTATAAAAAAAGATTTCCTTATTTTGCAAACTAATTCGGTACAAAAAGCGTTGTTTAATCTTGGAAAATACGCAAGGAATAAATTAAAAGGAAAAGTTATTGGAATAACTGGCAGTGCCGGAAAAACTACTACGAAAGAAATGGTTTCCCTCGTGTTGGATAGTCGTTTTCCGATTTCCAAAACAGCAGGAAATGCAAATACCGAGCTTTCAATACCGTTGTTTTTCTTAAATGATGCGGATCTTAAAAGTGCATTCCATATTGTAGAGATGGGAATCCAGAAGACGGGAGATATGGACACTTTAAATGAGATAGTGAATCCTGATTCTGCAATACTTTTAAATGCAGGCATGTCACACATTGAATACTTGGGAAGCGTTGAAAATGTTGCAAATGAGAAATTTAAATTGGCTAAGTTCGTAGATAGCAAAAGAGGTATTAATATTTTAAATGGAAATGATGCATATTTTAAGATACTTTTGAAAGAGCTTAAAAATAATTATATATCCTTTGGTTTGAGCAGGCATAACGCAGTTTCTGCTAAAATTAAAAGCATCAATGCTGACAGCATGGAGCTTGAAATATGGACAAACAAAGGTAGCTATCCTGCGAGGTTTCCATTTTCCGGAGTTAATTTTGTATATGACCTTCTGGCTGCAATCGCAATCGGTTTCACTAACAACATTTCACTAAAAAAATCAATAAACGCACTTCTTAAATTTACCCCCGTAAACGGTAGAGGAAGTGAAATAAAACTTTCCGAAGACAGAATTTTAATTGATGAAACATATAACTCTAACCCAATTTCTCTGGAATATTCCTTAAGCAGGTTTAAGAATCATAGAAACCATTTGTTTATTTTGTTGGGCGATATGCTTGAGCTGGGAGGACAGTCTGAAAATGCTCATAGAAAAATAGGAAAGATAATAGCAAGTTTTAATCCGAGCTTTGTTTTAGCAGTTGGAAAATATTCAAAGTTTACAATAGAAACACTTTATGAAAATGGTGTAAAAAACGTTTTTTATCTTCCTAAGAAAGGGGACCTGCTTGATTTTTTGAAAGATAAGCTTGATATACCTCCTTCTTCTGCTATATTTGTCAAAGGGTCCAGAGGAATGCATATGGAAGATGCAGTAAAAGTTATAAAGGAGAGGTTTAAAAGATGAGCAAAGAACTGTGGTATGCTATTTTTTCGTTTATTATTGCTTTTGTTTCTTTTCTAATTTTGATTCCTTTCTTAAGGAAAGATAGAATTACTCAGAATATAAGGGAAGACGGGCCTAAATCTCATTTTAAAAAAATTGGGACGCCAACAGGGGGTGGCATTGTTTTTTTGCTTGTGCCACTTATTTTTATTCCTTTTTTGCACGGTAGGCGGTTTTTATTTCTGTATTTTGCACTTTTACTAAATGGATTGATTGGTTTTGCCGATGACTTTATAAGCATTAAAAAAAGAGAGTCCCTTGGGCTTTCTGCACGCGAGAAACTTATTTTACAATTTCTTGCTGCAGTCATTCTGTATTTAATAGGGAAGCCTTTTATAACAAAAAATATTATTATTAATAATTTCGTGATAGATGCAGGAGCTATTGGATATTTTTTGTTATTTCTATTTATAATGGTGGGGTCAGTAAATGCTTTCAATCTTACTGATGGAATAGACGGACTTTCTACGGTCGTTTCTTTACCCATTTTCCTTTCTTTTGCAATTATCGGAAGCGTTTTAATCAAAGACGTTTCTTTGATAATGTTTGGAGCGCTGCTTGCCTATCTTTGGTTTAACAGCCCCAAAGCCTCCATTTTTATGGGTGATACGGGCTCTCTTGCCATAGGCGGGCTGGTTGGGGCGATTAGCGTATTGGGCAAATTTGAACTTTTACTTGCGTTTTTTGCTTTTGTCCCTATTGTAGAAACCATATCCGTGATGCTACAAGTTTCTTATTTTAAGATTACGCATGGTAAGCGTATTTTTAAAATGGCACCAATCCACCACCATTTCGAGCTCTCCGGATGGAGTGAAACAAAAATCGATTTCCGGTTTTTCATCATAACAGTAGTGTCCTGTATAATAGGATTAATTATTTTAGGAGGCCGATAAGATGAAAAAGATTCTTATAGTAGGAGCTAAAAAGAGTGGTGTTTATGCAGCATTGCTTGCAAAAGAGAAAGGCTTTGAGTCGTTTGTCACAGAAAGTTCTGAAAGAAGCAACTTTAACGAGTTTATAAAAATATTGGAGAAGAATGGTATTCCTTATGAGATGAATGGTCATACATTTGGAATGGTAAAAGAATTTGATTTAGCGGTTCTTTCTCCTGGTGTCCCTCTGGATTCAGAAATTGTGAATAAAGTTAAAAAATCAAATATTCCCTTTATTGGCGAAATGGAGTTTGCATATCAAAATGCGCCTAGTACTGGTGTTGTTGCAATTACAGGTACAAATGGGAAAAGTACAACAACAGCACTAACTGGAAATATATTTCGTTTCTCTTCTTTTAACACCGTAACGGGTGGTAATCTCGGCACGCCTTATTCTGAACTTTTGATTAATAATCCGCTTCCGGATATTGCAGTTTTGGAAACAAGCTGCTTTCAGCTGGAAACGATCAAAAATTTTCACCCGAGAGTTGCGGTTTTTCTAAATTTTACGGAAGACCATCTTAACAGGTATAAAACAATGGATGAGTATCTATTTTATAAAAAACGTATTTTTGAAAATCAGACAACTGAAGATTCTGCGGTTTTAAATTATAATGTTCCCCTGTTAAGAGAGCTCGCAGAAAAGATAAAAAGCAACGTGTATTTTTTTAGTGTGACTGATCCTGTTGAAAAAGGAGTCTATATAAGAGAAGGACAGATTATATTTAGGAACACAACAAATGAGGAAGTGATTTTGCCTGTTGCCTCTATAAAGCTAAGAGGTTCGCATAATCTTGAAAATGCGCTTGCTGCAGTTCTTGCAAGTAAACTAATGAAAGTTCCTAATGAAGTGATTAAGAAAGGAGTAGAAACATTCAAAGGGCTTGAACACCGTCTTGAGGAAGTACGCCAAATTAACGGGGTGCTTTATGTGAATGATTCCAAAGCCACTACTCCGGACTCTACGATAAAGGCGCTTGATGCTTTTAATGAAAAAATTGTGTTGATTGCCGGGGGAAGTAGCAAAAACAATGATTTTTCTTCTATGGCAAAAATATTAAAGGCGAAATTAAGAAAACTTATCCTGATGGGTGACACTGCTCCTGATATTGCAAACAGTGCTTTAGAGCAGGGATATTCTGATATTGTATTCGCAACTGATTTAAAGGATGCAGTTTTACTTGCTAAAAAAGCTGCCTGTTCCGGAGATATCGTTCTCCTATCTCCTGCTTGTGCAAGCTTTGATATGTTTAAAGATTTTGAAGATAGAGGTGAACAGTTTAAGGAAATCGTAAACGCGCTATGAGCAAAGAGCAAAAATCATACATTTTGTCAATCTTAATATTCACGTACCTGTTGGTTATTGCCGGTATTGTAATGAATTTTAGCATAAGTCCTGCTTCGCAAAATAGTGCTTTTTCTTTAACGTTGTTTTACAGATATCTTATTGCCATAGGTGCAGGTAGCGCTGTGATGGTATTTTTTGCCATTTTAAACTATAAGTTGCTCAAAAAACTTTCATTTCCTATTTTGATTTTTCTTTTTATTATTCTATTTTTTACCAAGAGCTCGCCGGGTACTAACTCAAACAGGTGGATTTCTACCGGAACTGTATTTGCTTTTCAGCCATCTCAATATATATCACTATTTTTAATTATTTTTATTGCAAAATTGTTTTCCGGCAAAGTAACAGAAGAGAAACTCCCAAAATATTACATTTTTCTACTATTCATTATGCTGTTGTTTGTCGGTAAAATTGCATTAGAACCTGATTTGGGTAGTGCTTTTATTATTTTTTTAACTACAATTCTTCTACTCTATGGGGTAGGAATGGATTTTAAGATTCTGTCAGGCTTTATCGTTTTTGTTTCGTTTATAGGATATATTTTTATAAAGCATTACAAAGAATGGAATGAGAGGATTATTGCATATTTGCATCCTGAGAAATTTGCGTCAGACCAAGGTTATCAAGCATTACAATCTTTTCGAGCAATTGCACATGGGGGAATTGCAGGAGCTGGATTAATGAAGAGTTTTTTTAAGTATGGAAGTTTGCCAGAAAATGGAGCTGACTTTATATTTGCAATTATAGGTGAAGAGCTGGGGCTTATCGGTGAAACTATTATTATTACTCTATTTTTTATGCTTGGTTATATTGGATTTAGAGTTGCCAGGGCCGTAAACGATCGTTATGCTCGCATCATTGCTTTGGGAATTACGATAAATATTTTAGTAGGAGCAATAGTAAATATCTCTACAAACATCGGATTACTTCCGGTAACAGGGGTTCCTCTTCCCATAGTAAGTTACTCCGGAAATAACATTATACCTACCTTTGCGGGTATTGGCATTTTGATAAATATTATAAAGGAAGAGGTAAGATGAAAATACTGATTGCAGGTGGGGGAACAGGAGGCCATATATATCCTGCACTTTCAATTGCCAAAGAATTTAGGCGTAACGGCAAGCAGGTAATTATGGTTGGCAGGAAAGGAAGTGTAGAAGAAGAAATATATGAGGAAAATAATTTTCAGGTGAGAATAATTCATTCCGCCCTGTTAGATTTTACCCCTTTGAAAATAAGCCGTTTTTTAATAAATGCAACACAGGGAGTATTTGATGCGGCGAACATAATTATGCAAGAAAAACCCAATGCTATTATGGGTGCGGGAGGGTATGTTTCTGCCCCTGTTTTGCTTGCTGCTTACTTAATGAGAAAAAAATATTTTATATATGAGCAGAACATCATTCCGGGAAGAACGAATAAGATTTTTGGGAGAGGAGCAGAAAATGTATTTCTTGGTTTTCCTGATGCATATCATTTTTTTAATGCGGAAAAAGTTTTATTTACTGGCAACCCTGTACGCAGAGAAATCTTTTTAACGGATAGAAAACAAAGTCTGAAATTTTTTGGATTTTCCGGTAAGAAACGTGTACTTCTCGTATTTGGCGGTAGTGGCGGTGCGAGGAAACTAAATTTTATATTTACTAAAATTGCTAAAACGCTTATTGATAAATACGGATTGCAAATTATATTTATTACCGGTAAAAGGGCTTTTGAAGAAACCAAAAAACTTTTAGGTGATGAAACGAAGGAGTTAGTACTACTACCATACCTTGACCATATGGAGTACGCACTAAAAGCAGCTGATTTTGCTCTTGTAAGAGGTGGGGCAATGACTCTCTCAGAGCTTGTGCACAGCAGACTACCCGCACTTATTGTGCCGTTTCCTTATGCGAGAGATAACCATCAATTGAAAAATGCTCTTTTCCTTAAGGAAAAAGGATGTGTGGATGTAGTGGAGGAAAAAAACCTCTTGCCAGACTTGCTCTTAAAGAAGTTATTTTACTATTTTGAACATATAGATATAATAAAGAATAAAATGGATTGTTGTGCAAATTTTTTACCGTCTGATAGTGCAATGCTAATTTATGAAAAAATTATGGAGAAACTTAATGGATAAAGTACTTTTTACTGGTATTGGCGGAGTTGGAATGAGTAAACTGGCTCTTTTGTATAATGATATGGGCTTTAAGGTTATAGGCTCTGATATACGGCATTCTAAGAGAATTGAAGCCTTAGAAAAACGAGGGATAACAGTTCACATTGGGCATAGCAAAGAGCATATTGATAGAAATATTCAGCAGTTAGTATATTCCTCGGCGGTAAAAGAAGACAATGTGGAACTGCTGGAAGCTAAAAAGTATGGGATTTCCATACTAAAAAGGGGAGAAGCGCTTGCTAAAATCGTTAATCAATACAAAACTATAGTGGTTTCTGGAACACATGGAAAAACCACCACCACTTCCCTTATTGGGCACATTTTAAAATACTGTGGTGTAGAGGCAAACGTTTACGTAGGTGGTGATGATAAAGAGTTTGATAATTTTAAAAAAAGTGCTAAATACTTTGTAATTGAGTCTGATGAAAGCGACGGAAGTTTTTTACTATTTGATCCAGACATACTTGTTCTTACGAACATTGATAAAGACCATTTGAATTATTATGGCGGAAGTTTCGAAAATCTCAAGAAAGCGTTTGCGTCGCTTGTTGCAAAAAGTAGAATGTGTGTTACCTCGGCTGATGACCCGAATGCAAGTGATGTTTCTCTGCATTCGCTGCATAGAACTTTTAGCACAAATTCTGAAAAAGCCGATCTTTACGCAAGAAATATAAAGTATGAGAGAAACGGTACTTATTTTGATGCCGTGGGTACTTCATCTGCTTTTAAAGTATTCTTACCGATGTTTGGAGATAAAAACGTGTCTAATTCTTTAGCAGCACTGCTTGCCGTTTTACCTGTTGGCGTAGATATGGAAAAAGCATCTGCTGCGTTAAAAGATTTTTCTCCACCTGCAAGGCGTATGGAATTTAAAGGAGAAAAAGACGGAGTTATTGTATTTGATGACCATGCTGACCACCCCACTGAAGTTTTGGCAACGCTGTCAGCCCTAAAAAAACATTTTCCGGAGAAACGCCTAATTGCAGTTTACCAGCCCCATAGATACTCCAGGATAAAAGCATTGGGAAGAGAAGTGTCTTCTCCTTTTTGGCTTGCAGACGTTGTAATCGTAACTGAGATTTATCCTGCGTTTGAAAACCCTATACCCGGGGTAAATGGCAGAAAAGTATTTGATTGGGTCAAGGAAAGTAACCCTAAAAAAGAAGTATTCTTTGCTCCTGTTAAAGATGATGCTTTGGCTATTCTTAAGCAGATATTGAAAAAAGGTGATTTAGTTGTATTATTAGGTCCGGGAGATGTATCAGAACTTTCTTCTTTTTTACTTAAGGGATTGTGAGGGAAAAGGATGAGAAGAGAAAGCGTAGATCAATTAAAAGAGTTAATAAAAGGGGAAGTCTTACTTAGTGAACCTATGTATAAACATACTTCCTTCCGTATTGGTGGGCCTGCAGAAATATTTTGCAAACCGTTAGACGACGATGATGTTAGAAATATCTTAATCTGGGCAAAAAAGAACAAGCAACCGGTAACACCCATTGGAAATGGAACTAATCTTCTTGTTTCAGATCAGGGTATACCTGGGGTGGTAATACAAATTTCTACAGGTATAAGTGGAATCACCCTTAATGGCGATAGCATTTTTGTTAAAAGCGGAAGTACGGTAAAAAGTCTTATAAATTCTGCTATGAGTAAAGGGCTTGGCGGGGTTGAATTCGCTTGGGGAATACCAGGTACAATAGGCGGATCCATTGTAATGAATGCGGGAACTAACTCCCATTTTTTAAGCAAGTTTGTCAAATATGTAAATGTTTTGGATTTTACTGGAAAGCGGTATCGATTGAACCATGATGATTTAAAGTTTGATTATAGATACAGTATTTTACAGGATGAGCCACTAATTTTGCTCGAAGCACTTTTTAGCCTTGAAAAGGTAGACCAGAATAAGATTAAAAAAATAATAAGCGATGTTTCTGAAAAACGAAAAGGCAGACAGCCTTCGGAGTATCCTTGTGCAGGAAGCATTTTTAAAAATCCCCCAACTACATATGCAGGTAAAGTGTTGGAAGAAGCGAATTGCAAGGGAATGAGAGTAGGAGATGCTATGGTTTCGGAATTGCATTCAAATTTTATAGTAAACTTAGGCCATGCTACTGCAAATGACGTACTTACTCTTATAAGAAAATCCCAGGAAAAGGTTTATAGAAAAAAGGATTTAATTCTTGAATTGGAGGTAAAGCTAATCGGGAATTTTAATACTGATTTGCTTCTAAAGAAAAAATGAAAAAAAGAGTTCTGGTACTATACGGGGGATTATCTTCCGAGAGGTCCGTTTCCGAAAAAAGCGGAAGAGCTATCGCAAATGGCTTGTATGAAGCAGGCTTTATCGTAAAGGAGTTTGATTTTAAGGGTAAGTTGGAAAGTATAGTAAACGAGTTTCATCCCGATGCGGTATTTATTGCTTTGCATGGAAATCTTGGAGAGGACGGAACAGTGCAAGGAGCATTGGAATTACTCGGTATACCATATACGGGTTCCGGTGTTTTAGCAAGTGCATTATGTATGGATAAGCTTTTTACTAAAAGAGTACTTAATGCAATTGGTATAAATACCCCAGATTACGTATATTTAAAAAATAAAAACTCATTACAGTTCGAATCTGTTTTAGCAAGGCTGAATACAAATAAAGTAGTAATAAAGCCGATTGATCAAGGCTCTGCCATTGGTGTTACAATTGCTTCAAATAAGCAGGAATTTGATAAGGGCCTTAAGTTAGCTTTTTCCTTATCAAAAAAGGTAATTATAGAAAGATTTATAGAAGGCAAAGAAATCACAGTTTCCATAATAGGAAACGGAAATAGTATAAAGGTATTACCTATTATAGAGATAGTGCCTGAGAATGAGTTTTATGATTTTGAGGCTAAATACACGCAGGGCAAGTCTCATCATATTATTCCGGCCCGTATACCTAAGGAAAGTTATAAGAAAGCGGAACAAATGACTCGTAAAATTTATGAGGAATTTGGATTAAGAGATTTTGCGAGAATAGATTTTATAGTGGATAGAACCGGCAAGGTGTTTGCTCTCGAAGCAAATACAATTCCCGGTTTTACTGAAACAAGCTTACTTCCTGATGCTGCGAAGGCCGCAAATATTAGTTTTCCTGCTCTTGTCCGTTTTATTGTGGATGAATCTCTTAAAAGAAGTGGATGAAAAAGGTAATTCTATTTGTTATCGTAGCTTTCTTAATTCTTGTTTTTTCCACTCCATTTCTTCCCCGAAGATTCATAAGAGTGCACAGTAATGTTCCTGTTAGTGTAAATGATATCTTTAAAAAGTCTGGCGATTTTTATTACGTTTATGTTAGTAAATTACCCGTAACAATCCATAGAAAATTCATATATATTGATGTTTTTTATCAGGAACCTGTAGTTGGCACTGTTCAATTTGCTGATGGAAAGTTTGCAATTACAGAAAAAGGTCATATAATAAAAACAATTGAGGGAAATAATGAGTTTAAGTTAATAGCAAATATGCAAAGTAGTCAGTGGGATGAAAATTTTGTTTCAATGTTTAGTGCAGCTAAAATGGCAAGTATCCTAAATGAAATAAGAGAATTTGCGGTTTTCAATGGTTTAGCAGGTTTTTATGACAAAAATAAAATTGCTGTTATAATGGGAAATGGAAATTATGGGGAGAAGTTTTTGGAATATAAAAAAATATTGGAGTTGTATGCGAAAAAAATGGAGGAGATGAAAAAGATAAATATGCAATACTATGCTCAAGCAATTATTGAATGGAGGAAACAGTGAATGAAAGGGTAATTTCCGCTCTGGATTTAGGTAGTGGCGGTATAAAGTTTGTTGTTGCGGAAATTACAGAAAACGAACCGCTTATCATCGGATTCGGAGAATCAGTTAGTAAAGGCATAATTAAAGGTGTAGTGGTCGACCTTGATAAAACAACTGAGGCCATAAAGGACGCTAAACAAAAGGCTGAGAATATGAGCAACAAAAAAATCTCCTCTATAGATGCTACTGTGAGCGGTACGCATATTCATTCGGTAAACAATAAAGGTACTGTTATTATATCTCGGGAAGGAAGGGAAATTACGCGTGATGATGTGCGCCGCGCCGAAGAATCTGCAAAGGTAATTATGCTCCAGCCGAATCAAGAAATTATTCATACGCTGGCAAGGCAATTTATTATAGACGGTCAGGGAGGGATAAGAAACCCTGTTGGAATGTCCGGGATAAAACTTGAAGAAGAAGTCCATATCATTACAGGTTCCAGCACTGTTTTGCGAAATATCAGGAAGTGTGTAAAAAATGCTGAACTCTATGTGAATGAATTTGTTTTACACTCTGTAGCTTCCTCATTTGCCGCGCTTCGGGAAGAAGAAAAAGAATTAGGTGTCGCATTGTTGGATATAGGCGCAGGTACTACAGACCTTATTGTTTTTTCCGAAGGCAATATTTCATTCACGGAAGTTTTCCCTATGGCTGGTGAATACATTACTAAAGATATCGCTTACGGCCTCAGAGTTTCTTTGGAAGAAGCAGAACGAATTAAGAGAGAATACGGTGCCGTGGCTTCTGAGGGGGAAAATGTCGAAGGCGAGGTTGAAATATCTAATGTCGGTGGCACGGAAAAGATTAAGGTTTCTAAAGAAAAGATTAGTGATATTGTTACTGCACGGATAGATGAAATATTTGAAAATATCCGTTTTGAATTGACTAAATTAGGCCAGTGGGGTAATATGCCTGCAGGTATAGTTATTACTGGAGGCACTGCCAATTTAAAAGGTATAGCGAAAAGAGCAAGCGAGATTTTTGAAACCCCGGTTAGAATTGGGAAGCCTGGTGATGGTGAGATGTCTGCTGATATGCTTGGTTTACCGCAGTATTCGGCGTCCGTAGGGCTTGTAAAATATATGGCGGAGTCGGGAAAAGTAAAAAGAAAACCTTTTTCAATCTGGAAAGATTTGTCGTGGCTGAAAGATATATTCGAATAGGAGGTTTTTAATATGTTAGATCCCTGGAAAAGCTCACAAGCAGTAATTAGAGTCGTTGGCGTCGGAGGAGGAGGAAGCAACGCTGTCAATAGAATGATAGAAGAAGGTGTTCAAGGCGTTGAATTTATTGCAATCAATACAGATGTTCAGGTTCTTGCCTTAAGCAAAGCTGAGAAAAAGGTACAAATAGGGGCGAGGACAACTGGTGGCCTTGGTGCAGGGTCTTATCCTGAAATCGGCAAGAAGTCAGCAGAAGAAAGTAAAGATGAGTTAAGAAAAGTAATAGAAGGAGCAGATCTTTTGTTCATTACCGCAGGTATGGGCGGTGGCACAGGAACAGGTGCTTCTCCTATAATTGCTTCAATTGCAAAAGAGCTCGGAATACTTACCGTTGCCGTGGTTACAAAACCGTTTGGATTTGAAGGAAAACACAGAATGAAAGTCGCAGAAGACGGAACAAAGGAGCTTTCTCCAAATGTTGATACTATCATAACGATTTCTAACGACAGACTGCTTACTCTTGTAAACAAAAAAACACCCTTAAATGAGGCTTTTAAGCTTGCGGATAACGTTTTGCTTTTTGCAGTAAAGAGTATTTCGGATCTTATTACTGTTCCTGGGGTAATAAATGTTGATTTTGCAGATGTGAGGGCTACTCTGAAGGATGCCGGAACTGCATGGCTTGGTTTAGGCATTGGCCATGGAGAAAACAGGGCAATGGAAGCTGCCAAAAAAGCATTAAGCAGTCCGTTGCTTGAATTTTCTGTGGATGGGGCGACAAGGCTTTTACTTAATGTTACCGGAGGAAACGGTTTAACTTTGTATGAGATCAATGAATCGGTAAATTTTATAAAAGAATCTGCATCTGAAGAATCCAATACTATATTTGGTACAGCAATAGACGAGTCTCTTGATGATGAAATCCGAATTTCTGTTATAGCTGCAGGCTTTGATAAAAAAGAAATCAGCAATTCTCATTTAAAAATCAAGCATAAAAAATTACCACAATTGGAGGATATAGATTCTGGGGATATCGAAATACCTGCGTTTTTGAGAAGGAAAAATAAATAAAACATAGGCACTTATGAAACGCTTTCCCGTTGCCCGTTTGTTATTTAATTTGGTAATTATTATTAGTAGTATTTTTTTGGTAATATCTTCCTATCAGCAGTTTCATGGCTTTCTTCGGGTAAGTGCCATTAAGGTTACAAACGAAAAAGAAATAAACTATCCGGTATGCCAATCAATTGCGGGTGAAGCTTTTTTTATATCCTACCCCGTGGAATCCCCTTCCGCTGGAGTGGTAGAAAAACTTGTAGAGAATTATACTTTTGTAAACAAGGATGAACTTATTTGCAGGATAAAATCTAACGGCCATACATATGATGTATTTGCCCCCGACAGCGGCCTTCTTTTATGGGGTACGTTTAATAAATATTTCAGCTCACTTGATAAAATTATATCTTTCAAGAAAGATATAGAATTTTCCAATACTCCAAATAGAATTGGAGAAAATAGCACCCTGTGCAGCATATTAAATAATGATTTTACTTTTGTGCGAATGAAGAATTCCGAAGCATTAAAGTCCTCAGCAATTAATGTTTACGTAAATGGGAATCCTGTTTCAGCTAAAAAGGTTCTTTCTTCAAATGAGTATGCTTTTTTTAAAATTAGCGAGCTTGTAAAATATTTTATCAACAAAAATGAGTTTTCTGTTTTTGAGGGTTTTAAAAGAGGCGTAGTACTGAATAAGGGCGTTTTAGTAAGTAACGGTAAGGAACAAGGTGTTTTTATTGTTCGGCATAATGTGATAAAATTTGTAACGGTGAAAACTTATAACTTGAATGAAAATGAAGTAGTTGCAGTACCTGATGATGGGAATTTAGATTCCTTAATAGTTATTTTAACGCCGCATCTTGTAAAAGACGGAGAAGTATTTAATGAATAGGTGTAACCTTTTCTGTAAATTTACGTTTATATAGGTGAGGACTTGAAAATAGAAGAAGAAAAAAAACTTGTTGATAAAATAGTAAAAGGTGATGAAGGTGCTTTTGAGCAGTTTTACAGGATTTTTTTTCCAAGGGTATACAGATATGCCTATAGGAAAGTGAGAAACAGGGAACAGGCGGAAGATGTTACGTCGGAAACTTTTTTTAAAGCGTTGAGAGGATTAAGCAAATTTGAGAGTAAAAGAGATGGTGGGCTTGATATCTGGATGTATGCGGTTGAGAGAAATATAATAAGAGATTTTTTTAGAAAGAATGCGGGAATAGATGTTCTCCCTTTTGAGGAAACATGGAACAAGGTTTTGGATCCTCTGATCGAAGACCCTTATATTACAATCGAGCGAAGAGAAATTGATGAAACAATTGCTAAATGTTTAACAGAATTGCCTGATCAATACAGAGATATTTTGAAAATGAGGTTTTTTAAAAGGATGAGTCTTAGAGAAATAGCGACTTCTCTTGATAAAACTGTTGGTGCCGTAAAAGTTTTGCAGTTCAGGGCATTAAGAAAACTTAGGAAGTTAGTGGAGGAGAAAATAAATGCTCAGTAAGGAAGAAAAGTTAGAGCAATTTTTAAGCAAGCTTCTTGCTGAAAAAGAACCCGATTATCCCAACATTAAGGATGACGGGGAACTCTTGCGATTAGCAGAACTTTCTCTTTTACTCAAAAAAGGGGAAGTACCTGCAAAAGAAACTTTTAAGGAAGATTTAGCAAATGATTTAAAAAGAGGATTAGCTATAAATAGTAGTCACCTTATCGAGAGAAACCGGCTAAAAAGTGTCAATGTGAATTTTGCTCTTGGCAGTGTATCTCTTGCTTCTCTTTTTTCAATGCTTTTTAAAACAATTGAAAGTGTATATACACTGTTGGATGTTAATGAAACTCCAAGAAATAAACAAGAGGATATAAAAATTAATTATTATAAGCTTTACAACAAAAAGGAAGAAATGCTTTTGCATAACAAGAGGAATAATGCTATACTGTATTGGCCATTTGGTCAATTTGCTATATTTTGATGAAATTATTAAGGGAGGTGATGAGCTGAAAAAATCAGCGAAAAGCAAAGTATTAAAAGAAAAAACTCAAAAACCGAAAGGAGGATTACGTATGAAGAAATTATTAGCAGTAGTGTTGGCACTTTCAATGGTGCTCGTATTTTTTGCAGTAAGGCCAGCGCCAGCAAGTGCGGCGGGTTTCCCCGATGTTCCGGCAAATTACTGGGCAAAGAAGCAGATTGATTACCTTGTAACTAAGGGCGTTATTAAGGGGTTCCCGGATGGTACATTTAAACCAGAGGCAAAGGTGACACGTGAGCAGTTTGCAAAGATGATTGTAGCTGCAAAAGGGCTTAACCTTTACAAACCTTCATCGGCTACTTTTACTGATGTATCCAAAAGCCGTTGGTCGTATGGTTACGTGGAAGCGGCTGTAAAAGCCGGTTATATCAAAGGTTACGGCAATGGTAAGTTCGGCCCTGCGGATCCTATTACAAGAGAGCAGCTTGCAGTTCTTGAAATTAGAGTTCTTGGCAAGGCAAAAGAGGCGAGCGATCCGAATCTTATCTTTGCTACATTCTCAAACGATGAAAACAAAGTAGATTCTTGGGCAAAAGGTGCAATGACTCTTGCAGTGAGGCCTCACTACCAATTACTTAAATGGGATGAAGCGAGAAATATTAGGCCGAGGGATCCTGCAACAAGAGCAGAGTGTGCATATTCCGTTTATATGGTGCTTAAACCTCCGGTTGAAGGCGGTAAAGTAGCAACTGCATCTACCGAAGAGCCCCCTACGCTTTTTGCTCTCATTGAATCAAGTATGACGATGTATGAGGTTCTTGGTTCTGTGAGTGAAGGCGCAGCAGCTACTACTCCTTCTGGCAAACTTTACCCCGTGGAAGCAGATTATGTTCCGAGTACCACGGACGGCACCTGGGTTATTGATGAAAAGAATAAAACTATGAAAACGGTTTGGAAACTTAAGAAAGGCGTTAAATGGTCTGATGGACAGCCAGTAACTGCACAAGACTACGTTTTCAGCTGGAAAATGGCATTAAGCCCTAAAGTAAATGCTATTTCCAAAGACCCGATGGACAAAATTGCAAAGATTGAAACACCTGACAATTACACACTTGTTGTTTATTGGAAAGAGCTTACGATATGGGCGCAGTATGATCCGACTGGTGCGGGTCTTTACCCTGCACATATATTAAAGCCGATTTTCGATAAGAATCCTGCCTCTATTAATTCTTGCAGCTTTAATCAACACCCCGTTTATACAGGACCTTATGAAGTTGCAGACTGGTCTCCAGGCAACTATATTATTCTTAAGAGAAATCCCAATTACTGGGCAGGTAAAGGTTTAATAGACAACTTTATTTATTATTTTACTCCTGATACAAATACAATGCTTATGCAGCTAATGGCAGGTAAACTTGATATGACAATGCC
>WFSP01000075.1 GCA_015485995.1 Caldisericales bacterium
AAAACTTCTTCTAATAGCCCATCAAATATACCTAAATAAGTCCCAGTACAAACACCTTGACATAGATCCCGATAAAAGAGACAAAATAAAGGATAAAAACTTATGTTTTTCCTCTTGACAAAGATCGTAGTATCTTTGATGAGGCAATTCGGTAGCTTGACACTCTGTTTTTTTACTGTATAATTGTTAAAAAGTTAGGTAAAGCTAATTTTATGCATGGAAGGTGAAAAATGTTAGAAAATATTTCTCTTGTTGATTTAAAAGCTGGTGAGAAAGCTGAGATAGTAAAACTTTACGGTGGGCACGGATTTGTGAGAAGGCTTCAGGAAATGGGGCTTGTTCCTGGTCAAATTGTGGAAGTGGTACGGAATACTTTGGCAGGCCCTGTTGAGGTTTCCGTGATGGGCACTCATCTTGCAGTGGGAAGAGGCATCTCATCAAAAATTATGGTAAGGCCTCTGCGTTATGGAAGATAATAAACAGTTTGTTATTGCACTTGCCGGAAACGCTAATGTAGGGAAAAGCGTGATATTTAACCAACTTACCGGTGGAAACCAGATCATTGGCAATTGGCCTGGCAAGACAGTAGAGAAAGCGGAAGGATTTATTGAACAGGAAGGTGTGAAAATCCGTATCGTAGATTTGCCAGGGATTTATTCACTATCTACTTATTCGGAAGAAGAAATTGTTTCCAGGGAATTTGTTGCAAGAGAAAAGCCAGACCTTGTAATAAATGTTGTGGATGCAGTAGCCCTTGAAAGAAATTTATTTTTTACCTTACAGCTTATAGAACTTGAGTCGCCTTTGCTTATTGCTTTGAATCAGTATGATATTCTTGAAAACAAGGGACTTGAAATTGATGCTGACAAACTATCCCAACTTTTAGGCGTCCCAGTTGTAAAAACGGTAGCAGTTCGAAACAAGGGATTAAAGGAACTTTTTGAGAAGACGAAAGAATTTTTGCTTAGCGGGAAGAAAAGAATAGAACCTTTAAAATATGGAAAAGAAGTAGAAGGACGTATTAATATTTTAAGTAAAAAAATTACTGAAAAAGCAGGAAAAATGAACTATCCCACGCGTTTTGTCTCAATAAAGCTTCTTGAAAACGATCCATTAATTAAGAAAGAAGTAAAGGATGAGGAAATACTTTCTCTTGCAGAGAGCCTTAGGAAAGAACTTGGGGAAATTCATGGTGAAACGGCAGAGACAGTTATTATTTCAGAGAGATACGCTATTGCCTCCCGTATAGCTGAGTCGGTGATAAAGAAAAAGGGGAGAGCAAGGAAGAGCATAAGCGATTGGTTTGATAAAATAGCGCTGGATAAAATATTGGGATATGTATTTCTTATCCTCGTTACGATTGCAATATTTTATGTCGTGTTTAAATTTGGGATTTACTTTTCAAATTTGCTGACAGTATGGCTTGAAGCGTTTAAACCCACATTTATGAAAATTCCGCTGTCTCCGTTCTGGGATAAACTACTCTGGGACGGTGTAATGGAAGGTGTTATCGCGGGCGTTGGCATTGTGCTTCCGTATATTGTGCCTTTTTATTTAATCCTTGCCTTTTTGGAAGATAGTGGTTACCTTGCCCGTATTGCATTTCTTACGGATAATCTTATGCACAAAATGGGCCTTCATGGTAAAGCTTTTATGCCTCTGATGGAAGGGTTTGGGTGTAATGTTCCGGCGGTACTCGGTACCCGTATAATGGAACGTGATAGAGACAGGTTTATTGCAGCAATACTTGCAACTCTTGTTCCTTGCTCCGCTCGAACGGTTATTGTGTTAGGTCTTGTTGCGGCATTTTTAGGGCCAATGTATGCGTTTCTCATATATTTGTTAGATTTTATTCTGATTTTGATTGTTGGGCGCATATTGAACAAATTTATTAAAGGTTCTCCGTCAGGGCTTATTATGGAAATGCCGCTGTACAGAAAGCCTGTTACACGAATAATTTTGAAACAAACATGGATAAGATTAAAAGATTTTGTATATCTTGCATTCCCAATCATCATAATTGCAAATGTAGTAAT
>WFSP01000076.1 GCA_015485995.1 Caldisericales bacterium
GTTCTTCCTTTTCTCATTCTTTTCTCCTTTCATCTTCTCTCCGGATTCAGTTTCCCTCCAGCACTTCCTTCTACACAGCCTCGTTCCAAAAAGGGGATGCATTCCCTATGAATACTCCCAACTTAGTTAAGCGTGTTTCGAAAGAAAGGCTGGAGAAGCAGTCTTTTTTAAGGGATAAGTACATCATATGTCAACCTTTCCCGAGGAGGCAACAGCTTTCTTCAACCTTTCCCGAAGAGAAAATAAATTTCAATGTATAGAACAGATATATATTTTACTATCTATTCTATAAATATATTATACGAGGAGGCAGAAACATGGTTCCAGGTAAACCAACACAAATTTTAGAAACGTTGAGGGCAATGAAACAGGATAACCCTGACCTTGAAGCACTTGCTGTGGTAAGTCTTGACGGGCTTCCAATTTCCAGCTTGTTGCCTGAGGATGCAGAAGAGGATAGAATCGCTGCACTTTCAGCAACAATTCTTTCCCTGGGTGAACGTGCATCCGAGGAACTTAAAAAAGGCAAGCTTGAGCAAGCCTACGTAAAGGGCTCTGAGGGTTATGTATTAGTTACAGGAATCAAAGACCTTGCAGCACTTCTTGTGGTTACTAATAGGAACGCAAAGCTTGGAATGGTAATGCTTAGCGTTAGAAAAGGCATTTCAGAGATAGAAAAGATTTTGTAAACTAACGTTTAAAATCATGCGGATATAGGAAGTCAATTCCTACCGTTCGTGCAGAAAATTTAGCAACTGGGGGAGGAGTCCTCTTGAATTGGGTGACGTAAACTCTATGAAATACATTTTCTATAAGTTGTTCTTTGTAACCTAATTGTAGGATTTCTCCTTTTGTTTTTCTCTGGTCAATATATAGAGAAAGGATAGAGTCTAACTCCTTATATGTTGCCCCAAGTTCTTCTTCGTCTGTTTGCCCAGGCCATAAGTCCGCAGTAGGTTTTTTGTTTATTAGTTTTTCCGGGACTCCGATGAATTTTGAAAGATTTATAACCTGTGTTTTATAAAGGTCTCCTATGGGGTAAAGACTTGCAGCCATATCGCCATACCACGTGCTGTACCCGAGCATAAGCTCACTTTTATTACTTGTCCCCATAACTAATGCTTCGAATTCTTTTGCCTTGTCAAATAGGATACACATTCTTAATCTTGCAAAGAAATTTCCTTTACGTAATTTATCAATTTTTTTATTCAATAAAAAATAAGGTTCTGTCAAAGGGGTGATATCTATAACCTCATAAGGAATATCCAATTTGTTAATTACAAGTTTTGCGTCTTCTAACGAGCTTGGAGAACTACTTTTATACGGCATAATAATTGCTTTTGTGTTTTCTTTTCCGAGAGCTTTTGCTGTAAGGTAAGTAACAAGAGCCGAATCAATTCCGCCCGATAATCCGATCACGCCTTTTTGAAATCCGTTACTATGAATTTCTTCCTTCATAAATCGTGTAATAAAATCTTCTACGAGTTTATAGTTCAGTTTTAAATTAACCATTTTTCACCTTCACAATTCTATCCAGATTATTTTTAATTATATTTAAATCCTCTTCTCTAAGCAGCGGAAAAGATTGTCGTCTTCTGTAAATATCATTGGTATCTATTTCTCCGGTGGTGAGGTTTTCGTCTAGTATGCCTGCAAAGGCTTCTTTCCTTCCGGACGGTGTACTTATTAGCGATCCGCCATAGAATCCTAACCCGTCTTCAAAACCTACCCTATTTACAAATACGATAAATTCCGCAAAGAAATTCGAATAAGAGTAAAGTGCATTTTCAACCATTGTTTGAATAGCCGGTTCTTCTCCGGAAAGCCCCCTTAATGGCATATTGCTCATACCAAGAATAAAATCAGCATGTTGTGCGTAGGCAAGGAAAAGCAGTGATGGATGGAAAATATCTCTACATATGAGCATTGCTATACGGCCTATTTTTGTATCAAATACTTCTACTTTGTTTCCTCTACCCATAAATCTCAGTTCTTGAAACATTCCATGAGTTGGCAAATAGATTTTTCGGTATACATTTTTTATTTTTCTGTCTTCTATGAACATTGCTGAGTTATAAACATTTTTATCTTTTCCTTTCTCTACAAATCCAAAGGCAATATCTATTTGCTTTCCGAGTGAAAGAAATGGCATAAGGAATGTATCATTTGGACTCAAGGCAACTTCCATAGCGAGGTCGTTTAATTTATACCCGGTTAAGCTTAGCTCTGGGAAAACAACAAGATTTGCTTTTTCTTCTATTGCTTTTTCTATGAATTTGATATGTTTTTCCCTGTTTTTTTCTAAGTCTCCCAATGAGGGGTTAATCTGTGCCAATGATATTTTAATTTCCATTTTCTTTTCTTCTCCTCAATAAAAAATATAGGATTGGCAAACCGAGAGCTATTGTTGCAATTGCCTCTCCTGCCCCAATCCATAGTGCCCCGATGATATATGGTTTTAAAGCAAAATGGGTAAATACGTATGAAAATGTTTCTCCTTTAGGTATGTTAAGTTGCCCATTCTTGTTCAATACTCCGAGAAGAGTAACAACATAGAAGGAAACTCCGAGTGCATTAACCAGGATTGGGGGGATTGATGCAAGAAAGGCAGGCTTTTTAGTCTTTCCAAGCCAATAAGTGATTAAGGCTGCAATGAGCGTAAGAGTAGTGCCAAATACCATATCAATCGGTCCAAATGGAGAGCCAATGTTTGCTATGAAGCAGCCAATTGTTACTCCCCATACTGCTTCAGGAAAAATGTATGGCAATACTGTAAGTGCTTCTGAAACTCTTACTTGAATTTCACCGTAAGCAAATGAATATGTAAGGTATGTGAGTGCTACATATAAGGCTGCAATTACCCCTACTCTTGCTATGAACTGTAAATTTCTTTTTTTCAATTCCTATTTAGGTCTCCTGCCAAATAGTCCTCTTCTCTTTGGCTTTTCTTCTGTAGGTGTATTTTTTTCCGTATCTTTTGATTTTTCGATTTCCGTGTTTTTTTCTGTTTGGTTGGATTCAGTAGAACTACTCCTGTCAGTAGTTTTCTTTTTGAGTTCTTCAAGTTCCTTCTTCACTTTGTTTATGTCATTTTCAAGTACAGCTTTCTCTTCGTTGTACTTCTTTTGCAATCCTTCCATTTCCTTTTTCAGTGAATTTTTTTCTTCTTCAAGTTGTTTTATTAATTTATCTCGACTTTTGATTTCCTTTTTATATTTACCTACAGAACCTGCATATAGAATGAGAGAAATAAGCCACATAGAAATAAAACCTGCAAAAAATGCAATTATTGAGAATAGTCCTGCTGATACATTAGGGAATGACCATCCGAGAAATTTAAGGGTAATTATAGCGCCGTTGTTTTGCAATACAAATATAAGGCTCGCAATTAAAATTACCAAAAGCACTGTTAGAAAGATACTAAATTTTTTCATATGTTTGCCTCCTTTAAATCTTTCTTAAATTATACCCTAATTTTACACTGTTTGCAATAAGAAATAGTTTTGTATAATTAAAAAACAGAGGAGGTGTTTAATGGAGAAAATTGACAGTCGTTTTAGTAAATTTACTTACGCTGGTTTTGCCCTTATTACGGCATTAATTGGTTTTAACTGGTTTATGTGGGGGCCGTTACTTGGCTCTGTTGTCGAGCCGCAGTATAAAGTTTCTGGTTTTTTACTTGCCTTATTCATATCTTCAGTTCCTATAATGCTCGTGTTGTTCTCATATTTTGTAGGAAGTATGGCTGATGTGGACCCACGTAAAACTACGGTAATAGCTTCATCTATTTTACTCATTGCCGTAATTGTAAAACCATTTACCTTATTTAATTTCTATGTTTTACTTCTTGACCAGCTTATTTTGGCAATTAGCGCTGCCTTTTGCTTTCCTTCTTGGGCATCTCTTACTTATAGGCTATTTAAAAGGGAAAGAGCTGCTTCTCTCATAGCAGGGTTTGCTGCAGCACTTACTGCAGGGCAAATTCTTGCTTTTCTTATAACGTATCCGCTTGTAAAGAATATGGGCCTTGCAAAAGTACTGTGGCTGTATGGTATAATCACTGCTGTGATTGCGGTATTTTATATCCTCGTGGTAAAAAACGGAGAGTTTCCTTATAAATTAGAAGTTGGAAAACGTCCTACACTAACACAAGGTGCAAAAATTGTTCTTTCGGAAAAATCAATGATACCGCTAATGGTCATATCATTTTTGGATATAGGCGTATTCGCCTGGCTCGCGGGATGGTATCCGCACATTCTTATTAAATACAAAGGAATTACGCCTACGCAAGCAGGTGTAGTAAACAGTGTTATTTTGATTGGTTGCTTAATAGGTGCTGAAACAATCCCAAATATCGCGCACCATATCAAGAAAGTAAAAATTTTCCTACTTATACTCCCCATAGTTTGTGTTATAATGCTTGTCTTTGTGCCTGTAATTTCTGGGTTTTGGCTCTTTCTTGCGGATGGTTTGATTCTTGGCTTTGCTCTTTTTCCGATGTATCCACTCAGTGTTCATTTGCCAAGTGCTTATTCTAAAATTGGTGTGGCATTTGCAGGAGCTGGCAGTGGTATAATGCTTATTGCAGGCAATCTGGGCGGTTTTATCCTGCCCGAGCTTGGGGCTACTGTTTCTCAAATAACCGGAGCAATTATTTTGTTCGGTATACTTCCGATGATTCTTATGTTTATAGCTGCTTTATTTTTCAGGGACCCTGATACGTATGCGGCTAAAAAGTAACATTGTATTTTTAGTCATTGCTTTTATTGTTTTCTCAATAGTCCCTTTTCGTACCACACATGCTTTTAATTTTGATAAGAATTTTCTTATCAGTAATTCGGATTTCACGGAGTTTGATTCTATGAGTTTATCCGATATAGAAACTTTCTTGAAATCTAATGGAAGCTTCCTCAGTAGCTACAGTGAGAATGGCAAAAGCGCTGCCGAAATAATCTATAATGCTGCACAAAAATGTAAAATCAGCCCAAAGGTACTACTTGTTACTATGCAAAAAGAGGAAGGAGTAATTACAATGAAAAGCTATAGTGAATATGCCGTAAAATTTGCTATGGGTTACCATTCGCCTTCCTCTTTTTCCGAGCAAGTAGAGGGGGGCTCAAAACTTCTCAGAAACGGATTTGATTTTCTTGCCGAAGAATACGGCTGGGAGGTGGGAAAGCCTCACAAGAGCGAAGATGATCCAAAATATGTAGATAATACAGTTGTTCCTGAAAATAAGGCAACCGCTGCACTTTATCTATACACTCCTTATATAGGTGGATACTATACTGATTCTGGTAGCTATATAGGAGGAAATTTCATTTTTGCAAAGATTTATAATCGCTGGTTTGGGGAAAGTAAAAATTTTACTGTTAGCTTTATTCCGTCTGTTGCAACATACTACGTACCTGAAGGTAGCCCTTCTTCAATTATTTTGAACATTAAAAATATAGGAACTCAGACCATCAAAAGCGGAGCAATGCTTGTTGCTTTAACCACGTCCCCTTTAATAGATGTTGAGTCTGTTGAAGTAGAAAACGATTTGTCTCCGGGAAATATTATTTCTTTGATTGTAAGAATACCACCGATTGGCGAAGTAGAAACTATTAACTTTGGTGTTCTGGATACGAATGGGAACACTCTGTCTAAACCGTGTAGCATAAAAATCTTACCTGTAAAATTTGAAACGAATGTTGAGATAAAGGACGATAATTTGAATATTTCAGTTCGTAACCCTTCTTTCGGAATTCCTTTTGTTTATCTTGATGCTCACTTAATTTTTATAAATGGTGAAACAAAAGATTACTGGATCTTAAAAGGGGGCAGTTTTCAAAAAAATGTTACTATGGAAAAAACAATTCTCTTGCAAAATTTAAAACTATCGAGCATTTCTTTGTCTTTTTCAGGCTCAGATTTTCAAACTCAAAAACATTTAGAAACGATATTCTTTAAGAAAGATCTCGAAATTAAAAAGTATGAGGTCACTTTGCAAACCGTGCCAGAAGATGCATATGTTTCTATAGATGATAAGCTTATGGGTCTAAGTCCATTAACTGTTGCTGTGCAGAGGGGTTCTCACAGTATAGAAA
>WFSP01000077.1 GCA_015485995.1 Caldisericales bacterium
GGGACACCCATATGAAAATACATACTGCCCAAAATGTAAAAGGCCCGTAATAGTGAGAAATGGTTTTAAAATCGGTGAAAAACATACACACAATGGAAAATGTGATTTTTGCGGGGAGGACTTAAACATCATTGAATAAAAAGAACGTCGTTACAATTTTATCCTATATTTTTATAGCAATTGTCATAGTTGTTGCTTTTACGCAATTTCGGCCAAGTACGGAAAAAGCTGCTACATCGGAAATTTACAGTATGGATACAATAGTAGACATTTCTATCTGCGGGCAGGATAAAGAAAAAGCAATGCAAAATGTAATAAACGAGATACAAAAGATAGATAAGCTGGTGGATGATTTTTCAAAAGAATCAGATGTGTATAGAATAAACGAAAATGCAGGGGTAAGACCTGTAAAAGTAGACCCAATTACAATGGATATGATAAATAAGGCATTTGATATTGCTAAAGAAACAGATGGCGCCTTTGACCCGACCGTGTATCCACTTTCCAAACTATGGGGATTTAAAGGCGGGAATTTTCGTATTCCTCCAAAAGAAGAGATTTCTCAAACTCAGAAACTTGTTTCATACAAAAACATAAAAATCGATAAGCAAAACAGTACTGTATTTCTTCCACTAAAGGGAGAGGGCATTGACCTTGGAGGTATAGCAAAAGGATACACGCTGGATAAAATAAACAAAATCTTGTCTAATTATAATATAAGCAAGGCGTTAATCAATATGGGGGGAAATATACTCACTTATAAAAAACCTCCAAACAATAAATATTGGAAAATTGGGATAAGAAACCCAAGAGGAGAAGGGATTTCTGGCATTATAAACATAACCGGCACAAAATTTATATCAACATCTGGGGATTACGAGAGATTTTTTATAAAAGACGGGATTAGATACTGCCACATTATGAATCCTTTCACCGGGAGCCCTGCAAATAAAATTGTTTCAGTTACCGTAATTTCCGACAAAGGCTATTTAGGCGATGCGCTCTCTACTGCTTTCTTTGTGCAGGGAAAAGAATACGCTTTGAAAAGTGCAGGCAGTTTTAACGTAGAAGTAGTAGGATTTGACAAAAACCTTGCGCATTTCCTATCAAAAGACATCGAGAATTTTGTTACATTTCAGAAATGAAGCAAGGGGACAGAATTATTTTCCTTATCCTATTGGTAGCACTTGTTATAGCCTCTATGCAATTTTTCATTCCAAACACTCAAAGTAAATCTATCGTTATAAGGAGCGACGGAATAGTGGTAAAAAAAATTTCTTTAACAAGAAACAAAACAGAAGAATTTAATATAAGAAGCAAGGAAGGTAACTTAATAGTGGAGATAAAAGCAGGCAGAGTAAGAGTTATAGAATCAACCTGCAAGGATAAATTGTGCGTAAAAGAAGGATGGATTGAAAAAGTAGGGGAGAGTATAGTTTGCTTGCCTAACAGAATTTCTATTTCAATTGTTGGAGAAAAAGAGAATGGCATCGATTCAATCACCTACTAAACTTAAAAAATTACTATATCTTTCAGTATTCATCGCTTTAGCCATCGTGCTGAACTTTGTTGAACCTCCAGTGTTTGCTTTCATTCCCGGCCCTAAGCTTGGCCTCGCCAATATCTCTACGATTCTCGTTCTCATAATTTTTGGGCCTTTTGATGCCGTTATTGTAGCATTTTTTAGGACAATAATAGGTGCAGTAGTAAAAGGCACACTGCACCCCATTCCATTTTTTACAAGTTTCCTCGGCGCAATAGGTGCAGCACTTATTATGACAATTCTCTATAAACCTACTAAGAAACTCTTCAGTATAACGGGGATAAGCACAATAGGAGGCATTACAAACAACACGATACAGTTTTTTGTCGTACTATACATCACAAGAAATACTGCATTCTGGTATTATTTTCCCATTTTAATCTTGCTCGGAGGCATTAGCGGCTGGATTATTGGAGTTATTGCTCAACTTGTTTATAATAGAATGAAAGGTGAAAAATGGAAAAGAGAAGATTAGGGATAATGATTTTATATATTTTTATTGGGGCAGTAGCAGGGACCGTATTAGGTATTGGTATGGGAAAAGTGTTCCCCTTTATGAACATACCTGTAGCATTCGGGCTTTCACCCTTCACGCTTCACCTCGTAATATTTGATATTACATTTGGGTTTAATCTTTATTTGAATGCAGGCACAATCCTGGGTATAATTTTATTTTTCTACCTATTTCTGATATTATGAAATTAATACTTGCATCAAAATCACCGAGACGGATTGAGTTCTTAAGAAAATGGGGCTTTGATTTTGAAGTAAAAAAATCCGATTTTAATGAAAAAATTCTTAAAGATCCAGAAGAAACAGCTGTTTATAATGCTTACGGTAAGGCAAAAGAAATTGCAATAAAGTTCAAAAATAAAACTATAATCGGGGCGGATACAGTAGTTGCTCTAAATGAAGAAATTATAGGTAAACCGCAAAATAAAGAAGATTTAAAAAAAATGCTTCGGAAAATTAGTGGCAAAACACATTTGGTCATAACTGGAGCTGCTTTAATAAAAGATTATAGATTTGTTACAAATATTTGTAAAACAGAGGTAACTTTTAGAAGAATAAGTAATAGTGAAATTGAAGATTACATCAGAACAGGGGAAGGTGACGATAAAGCAGGGGGCTATGCAGTTCAAGGGCTTGCCTCAGATTTTATAATAAAGGTAAGCGGGCTGCTGGACAACGTAATCGGTATGCCACTAATGGTTCTGAGGAAAATGCTTATAGAGATTGAGAGGTGAAAAATGGGATTATTTTTAAGCAAGGAATTAGCAATTGATTTAGGGACAGCAAATACAGTTGTTTATATGAGGAATAAAGGGATAGTCCTGAGAGAACCAACTGTAATTGCAGTAAATTCACGGGGCAAAATTATTGCAGTAGGAAACAATGCAAAGTATATGTCAGGAAAAACGCCTTTTGAGATTAAAGTAATAAGGCCTTTGAGAGATGGGGTTATAGCAGATTTTGATGTTGCAAAAAAAATGTTGGATTATTTCCTTACAAAATCAGGGGCAAAAAGAGGTATTTTCAGGCCCAGGGTTCTGATTGGCGTACCATCAGGTATTACTCAAGTAGAAAAAAAAGCTGTTATAGAAGCAGCCATTCTGGCAGGAGCGAAACAGGCATTGGTAATAGACGAGCCAATGGCAGCAGCTGTAGGAACAGGACTTCCCATAGAAGAGGCACGTGGCTCAATGATTGTAGATATTGGCGGAGGAACAACCGAAGTTGCAGTAATCTCCCTTAGAGGCGTTGTAGTAGTAAAGTCTATTAGAGTTGCAGGAGACGAAATTAACGAGATTATAATAAGCTACTTGCGAAGGCAATACAACCTACTTGTAGGCGAAACAACGGCAGAACAAATTAAAATAAAGATAGGAAATGCATACCCACTTGAAAAAGAGGAAAAAATGGAAGTTAGAGGAAGAGACTTAATCGACGGACTTCCCAAATCTGTGCAAATAACCTCAGAAGAAGCAAGGAAAGCTCTTCAGCCTGTAATTCAAGAAATTCTGGATACAATAAAGTCCACACTGGAAATTACTCCCCCTGAGCTATCAGCTGATATAATGGACAGGGGAATAATGCTATCCGGGGGAGGAGCACTTCTAAGAAATCTGGACAAATTTATCACGCAGAGAACAGGAATCTTGGTGAATATCGCGGATGACCCTCTTTCAGCAGTTGCACTTGGAGCAGGAAAGGTATTAGAGAAAATTGACCTCTTTAAAGATACTCTGTTTTCTTAAACCTTGAAACAAGACAAAAACATAAGAGCACTTATTGCTTTTTTTATCGTTTTGTTAATTATCTTTATAGCAGGAATAGCAGGAAAAGGCGTTACTCTGTATGATGTCACGAATGTATTGTTATTTACTCCTGTTCGTAAGATTGGATTCGCAATGTACCGGGCAAGTACCTCTGTCAAAAATAAACGGGCATACTTTCTTAGCAAAGAAAACCTTTTAAAAGAAAATGAAAGCCTTAAAAGTGAGAACAAAATTCTTGAAGAGAGAATAAAACTTATACAGTCCGTATCCAATGAAAATATACGGCTCAAAGAAATTCTCCATATAGAAGAAAACAGAAAAGTAGAAGCAACGGTTGCAAATGTTATTGGGAGAACAGAAGCACCGTTCAAGTTTATCATAATTGATAAAGGAAGCAGAAATGGAATAAAAACAGGAGATCCTGTCACAGAAACAGATGGAGAAGAAATGTTTCTCGTCGGCATAGTTTACAACGTTAGCACGAATACTTCAAAGGTACTGATGTTAACCGACCCTCTGTTTTTTGTATCAGTGAAGGATAGGAACAGCGGGGAAATCGGTATTGCCCAGGGAAATGTTACAAACATTAAAATTCCATTTAAGGTATTAGAGCCAAAAGTATTTAAAAATGACACAATAACAACAACGTCCATAAGCTCCATATTTCCCCAAGGAATAATCGTAGGAAGCGTTAATAAGATTATTAAAAATAGCAGCGTAGAAACGACTGTAACGGTAACTCCATCCGTAGATTTCGATCACTTATTCGAAGTGATGGTGATAAGCAGCAGATGAGAAAAAATATAGCAATTATTCTTATTATACTTCTTTCAGCTATAATTATTGATATTTCTATTGCATCAAAGTTTGGAGTATATCTCACGGTACTCTGTATAGCATTTGTTATGGTGAAATTTCCCATAAAGGAAGAAATCTTAATATCAACGTTAACGGGTATCTTTATGGATATTTTTTTCAGTGCTTACGTCGGCCCAATAGCCATTGCTTTCTTTTTAATCTCTTTAGCGGCACTAATTATACGCTCGCACTACAAGGTAGAAGATTTTACTTTGTTCTACGGTCTTATAACTTTAGCACTTGCTTTAATGTTTTTGAGAATGCATTTTGTGGGGTTCACAAAAAGTTTAATTGCTACTGCAATCCTTGGAGCACCCGTATACTTTTTGCTAAATACTATTTTCAAAAATAAAAAAATGCCCGAGATGCTATGACAGAAAAAACTAAAATTAAATTCCTTTATATAATAATCATCATAATATTCTCAGTTCTTGTCCTACGGATATTTTACCTTCAAGTAATCAAAGGCAAATACTACAAAGATATCTCGATTCATAAAAGTGTAAGGATTTTACAAATCCCCACAGTCCGGGGAAAGATCCTCGATAGAAATGGCGTGGTGTTAGCAGAGGATATCCCTTCCTACAAGCTCGAAATAGTAAAAGAGGACATTTCAAACGAAGATTACGAATTTAATTTTGTTTCAAAAGTAACGGGAATAAAAGTAGAAGAGATTAAAAAAAAGATGGATAGTTCCAAAGTTCCACCGTTTGAACCGGTAGTGATAAAAAAAGACTTGTCAATGAAAGAGGTTGTACAGATCAAGGAACAGAGTTTTAATTTACCGGGAATAAACGTAGTACTTGGTACGAAGAGATTCTACCCACAAGGAAAAATAGGAGAAAATTATTTGGGGTTTGTAGGGCTTGTAACGGAGGATGATTTAAAAAATGACAATTTTTACAGCTACAATGACATAATCGGGAAACAGGGAATAGAGAAAGAATATGAAAAATATCTTAGAGGGGAAAAAGGAAAAGAGGAAGTACAAATAGGCCCTTCGGGAAGAATAATGAAAGTAATATCAAAAAAGGACCCTATTCCCGGAAATAATGTTTATCTTACTGTAGATATTCGCCTACAAAAAAAACTTGAAGAAATTGTGGGAAACAAAAGAGGAGTTTCTATCGCAATGAACCCGCAGAATGGAGAAATTCTTGCAATGGTATCACACCCATCCTTTAACCCAAATGATTTAGTAAATGGTATAAGCGAAAAGGATTACAACAAGTTGTTATCCATAAATGCGTTTTTTAACAGGGCAATGCAGGGTGCATACCCATCAGGCTCCACATTTAAGCCGATAACGCTCATCTCAGCACTTACGGAACATACAATCAGTAAAAACACCGTTATTTACTGCAGAAACTCTATAAAGATAGGAGATATTATATTCAGAGATTGGATTTACCCTGCAGCATTCGGATACCAGAACCCTGTTCAAGCACTGGCAAATTCAAGCGATGTATTTTTTTATACAATCGGGACAAAAACAGGAATAACAGCAATAGATAAATATGCAAAGGACTTGGGTTTGGGAGAAAAAACTGGCGTAGATATACCTTCGGAAAGCAGCGGACTGCTTCCTACCCCCCAGTGGAAAAAAGAAACATTCAACGAAGATTGGTATTTAGGAGACACCGCCAATCTATCCATAGGGCAGGGATATTTGTTAGTAACTCCTTTGCAAATGGCCACTCTTTACAGTGGAATTGCTGAGAATGGGACAGAATACACTCCACACTTTCTTTTGAAAATTGTATCAGATTCTGGTAAAATAGTTAAAGAATACAAAAATACGATAAGGCTTAAGGTAAATGTTCCAGTTGATGAAATGAAAACTGTTAAGGACGGAATGGAACTACTTGCAAATAAGCCTGGTATGAGTATTATGAAAATAGGAGGGAAAAAAGTGTGTGCAAAAACAGGAACAGCAGAAGTTGGAAAAGATGCAGTCGATCACTGGCTGATAGCATTTTCTGGCAGAGAAAACCCCGAAATTTTAGGATTATTTTTCTTTGACCATTCGGATTTTTCTTCAAGCCATGCACTTGCCCCACTTATGGCAAATCTATTTAAAGAATACTATAATTTAAAGTAAATACAGGAGGCAAAATGAACAATCCGGCAATTTTTAAAGGCACAGATAATGGAATTGTTGTTTTATTGGATCCAGAAAAGCATTTTAGTGAAATCCTGATCTACCTAAACAGAGTATTGGAAGAAAGAAAAGTTTTCTTCTCAGGTGCAAACTTGATAGTAGAGCCGAATGGGCTTAGCTTAAGCAGTTATGAAATAAATGAATTATCAGAACTCTTTAAAAAATTTGGTATATCCTTCTCCATAAAAGGAGTGGGGGCAATATCTCAAAAAGAAGTTATTCCGTTAGGGCAAAAAAATGAAGATGAGAATAAAACAATTGTTATTTCTCATACGCTACGCGCCGGACAAGTAATAAACTTTGACGGAAATGTTGTTGTGCTAGGAGACATAAATGAAGGGGCAGAAGTAACCGTAGGCGGCAGTGCGTATATATTTGGAATGGTTAGGGGAATTATAAATGCAGGGGAGAGTGTAGTTTCACTTGGATTCAAGCCCCTAAGGATGATTATAGGAAAGACAGTGTTTGACAACAATTTATCAGGGAAAACATACAGAAAACCACGTATAGCAAAAGTTGAAAACGGAAAAATAACAATAAAAGTGCTTGGCGAAAGAAAATCGATAAGGAGGTAATATTATGGGTAGAGTAGTAGTCATAACGTCCGGAAAAGGTGGAGTTGGAAAGACAACTGTTACGGCAAATGTCGGTGCATCTCTCGCTAAATTAGGGAAAAAAGTCGTTGTAGTAGATATGGATATAGGATTAAGAAACTTAGATGTAGTAATGGGGCTTGAAAATAGAGTTGTGTATAATATTATGGATATTATCGAAGGTAGGTGTAAAATTAGCCAAGCACTAGTACGAGAAAAACATCTAACAAACTTCTTTTTGCTCCCTGCATCTCAAATGCATACAAAAGAAGACGTAAAAATAGAATCTGTAGACGAGATAATCTCAATCATAAAGGAAAGCTTTGATTATGTTTTACTCGATTCACCGGCAGGCATAGAAAACGGTTTTCGCTCTGCTGCTTCACCTGCAAGCGAGGCTCTAATTATTGTCACTCCGGATGTTTCTTCCGTTCGAGATGCAGACAGAGTGATAGGGTTATTAGAAAATAGTGGAATAGAAGGCATTTCTTTAATAATCAACAGATATGACCCGCTGCTCGTCCATAAGAAAAAAATGTTGGATGCAAACGATATTGTTGACGTATTGAGCCTAGACCTTATAGGCCTTATACCTGAAGATAAAGGAGTAATAGATTCAGAGAATAGGGGAGAAGTCCTTTCTATTATAGCAAAAACCCCTGCTGTTCAGGCGTTTGAGAATGTAGCAAAAAGAATGGAGGGAGAGGACGTTCCTTTTATGAAGTTAGATATAGAGAGAAAAGGTCTGTTCAGTATCTTCAGGAGGAAATAGTATGGGATGGTTTGGGAGAAGAGATACTAAATCCGTAGCAAAAGAAAGGTTGAAATTAATCCTCGTTCAGGACAGGGCACTGCTTTCTCCGTCTCTTCTTAATAATATGCGGGAGGAAATAATAAATGTTATAAGTAAATATCTCGACATACAACAATCGGATATTTCAATACAGATACAAAGAGAAAGCCATAAAACAATACTTGAAGCAATAATACCTGTAAAAGGGGTAAAACGGTAGCATACCTTTGAAAAAATTACCAACATTGCTCACACTGGAAATAATAAGTCTTACTCTTATTTCTCTGTTTTTGCTCTCCTTACTTGGGCAAAACTTTTATTTTGTAAAAAGACAGGCTGTTTATGTAATAGTTGGATTCGCTACAATGTATTTTATGCTTTATTTTGATTTTAAGGAACTAACGTATTTTTCGTGGATTATTTATTTTATCGGTTTAATCTTACTAATCTTAGTATTGTTTATAGGGAAATCTGCATATGGCGCTCAGCGTTGGCTCCACATTAGAAGCTATATAACAATTCAACCATCAGAATTTGAAAAGCCTATATTAATTATTTTTTTTGCCTATGTTGTATCGCAGGAATTATCAGATTTTAAAAAATTCTTATACTTATCCGGAACCTTTATAGTACCGTTTGTGATTATATTCAAACAGCCCGATTTAGGAACTTCCATCGTTATATTTTCGATATTTATATTTACGCTGTTTTTCTTTTTCCATATAAAATATTTTCTGTCAGTTATCATATCAGTTATTGCCCTTATTCCTATCGGGTTAAAATTCTTAAAACCGTATCAGCTCCAAAGAATCGCAGTATTCTTAAATCCCCAAAAGGATCCGTTGGGAAGCGGTTATAACGTCATTCAATCAATAATAGCAGTAGGTTCAGGCGGATTACTTGGAAAGGGCATCGGTAAAAGCATATTCACTAAGTTACACTTCGTTCCAGTCCAATACGCAGATTTTATATTTTCGGCATTAGGTGAAACATTAGGCTTTTTAGGAGCAATAACATTGTTAGCATTATATTTGGGCATTTTAATATTCATTGTGAGAACATATAATTTAACGACCAATAAATTTGGAAAAGCAATGCTCATAGGAATTTTTGCACTTTTTATTACACAAATTTTTATTAACATAGGAATGTGTGTTGGGATAATGCCAGTTACGGGAATCCCACTGCCATTTGTAAGCTTCGGTGGAAGCGCAACAATATCTAACTTTATTCTAATAGGACTTGCAATAAATATTTACGTTTACAGAGAGGAGATAAACATTTCATTATGAACAGAATTGATATTTTAAGATTTCAAAAACCGTATGCATATTTTGGAAACGAGCTAAACAGCGTCCATAAAGACCATAAAGATAAAATCAAGATAGCATTTGTTTATCCAGATTTGTATGACATAGGAATGTCATCCCTTGGATACAAAATATTATACCATATGCTCAATGAGATAGAAGACGTTGTAGCAGAGCGCGCGTTTTCACCGCTTGGCGATATGGAAAATTATTTGAGAGAGAAACATATTCCCTTGTTTAGCCTCGAATCGCATACTCCGTTAAAAAACTTTGATATCGTTGCCTTCAGCGTCCAGACAGTTTTAGATTACACGAATATCTTAAATATATTGGAACTTTCCCAAATTCCGATTCATTCAGACAAACGTAACTATCCTCTCGTGTTTATGGGAGGGACTACAGCCTATAATCCCGAACCAATATCAGAATTTATAGATTTTTTTGCTTTAGGCGAGGGCGAAAATGAATTAAAGAAAACAATAGACGTTTTTAGGAAATGGGATAAAAAAGACAAAAAAGAATTTTTGGCAAAGGTTGTAAATATACAAGGAATTTATGTTCCATCACAATTTGATATAGAATATAAAAAAAATGGGAGGATTAAAAAGATCATCCCCCTAACTCAGCATAAACAGGTTATAAAGGATGTTGTTCCCAACATAAGCAAATCATACTTTCCATTAAAACCAATTGTTCCTTTCGGGAGAGTGGCAATGGATAAGGCCAATGTGGAGCTATTCAGAGGATGCACACGAGGTTGTAGGTTCTGTCAGGCAGGTATGGTATACAGGCCAGTTAGGGAAAGAACTGTTGAAAAACTAAAATATGAAATAGAAGAAATACTTAAAAGTACGGGATATGAGGAAATTACTCTTCTGTCACTAAGCAGCAGCGATTACTCAC
>WFSP01000078.1 GCA_015485995.1 Caldisericales bacterium
CCTTTGAAGAAATTAACGAATGCTTTCTGCAGCTGTATGAATGGCTGCTGTGAGGCGTACTTTGTTACCTCCAGGACAAAGGGGTATTTTTCCCTCTTTACTGCATTGAACTTCTTTTTAAGCGTAAAGGCGTTAGGCTTTCTGCTTTGCTTGTACTCTCTTTCCCACTCTTCCAATGCCCAGTTCCATGCAAAACGTGATATATGAGAAGCTTTCTCAAAGTACGACTTCTGTTTGTTGTTAGGCGTAAGTTCAATCTTGTGGGCAAGTTGCATCTTCTACTGCTTTCTCCATATTCTCTATGAGTTTCTTTAATCCTTTCTTCCTGTAGTTTATTCCACTTCCTAAATCACTAATTATTTCACAGTCCCAGCCATTGGATGCACAGAAAAGCTTTAATACTCTTTTTTGCCTCCCTAAGTCTTCTTTTTGATCACTGGATGATCCACGTGCATATGCTGTTGTTTTCCTTTTGTAATTCATCTTCCTCTTTGTTTCAGGTATCAGAGTAGATAATCTGTAGCGCCTCTGCCCTCCTTTAGCGCATGCATCAGGAAGAAGCTCCCCTTCCTTTTCCCATCTCCTCAATGTGGATATAGATACGCCGAGTACATTGGCTGCCTCAGATATGCTTAATAGTTTTTCCATACAAAAACTATAGCACAGAACTATACAAAATCAATATGTTTGATTAGAAAAACGCGGATTTTAAAAAGCAGTTAATAGCCCATTTCTCTGAGCTCTGATTCTGTAAGGCCAAAATAATGCCCAATTTCGTGCATTAAAACTTTTTTAATTTTTTCTTTCAATGGTATATTTAGCATTTTTGCTTGCTGCATAATCGGGTACATAAATAGAGTGATTCTATCTGGAAGAATGCCCTGATATCCTGGCCCACGTTTTCTTAAAGGAATTCCTTCATATAAACCGAGCAGTGTTCCCCTTCCGTAAATTCCTACTCGTTGCAATGTTTCCACGGTTGGGTAATCCATTACTATAAACTCAAGGTTTTTTATATGTTTTCTAAAGTAATCGGGGATTTCTTCCATAGCATTTTCTACAAGCTTTTCGAACTCTTCTTTTGTTATTTTCATACAGATATTATAATAAAATATGAAGAGAATTAAATTACTTTTTTGCACGCTGTTTCGCATTGGGCCAAATACATTTTTTAAGTTTCTTACGAGAAGTATTTATGAGTATAAAGTTGTTTATCATTATAAGCTTCCTTTAAATAACGTTAGGCTTGTACCCAAGAAAGTGCAGATTGAAAGTAAGATTTATTATACATTTTGGGACCTTGATGAAACTATAAAAAGGGAAATTAGAGATTATTTTGGTTTTGAAAAGCTCAGGGTTTTTAAGGAACGCTTGAATTATACAAGCGATATTGTAGTTTCTTTTATTAACGGTAAGCTTGCTTCTTTCTGTTTTTTTGCATATTCAGAAGAAACTTTTCAGTTTTTTACATTGCCTGAAAGAGAAATATATTTTTATGATTGCTTTACATTCCCAGAGTTTAGGGGTTTAAACGCTGTGTATTGGGAAGTAAAATTTGTTACTGATTTTTTTAAAAACAGGGGGTTTACATATGCAAATGTGGAGATTGAAAGTCAGAATAACCCTTCTATTAGGGCTTTTACAAAGGTAGGGTTTTATAAGATTTATGAATTTTACTTGAAAAGATTTTTATTTTTCGAGAAGGTGGTGAGAAAATGAAATTTTTGCATAGTGCTATCCAAATGACAAAGTTGGAGAATGCAAAATTCTTTTTCGAAGGAATTTTGCACCTTAAAAGCGTAAGGACGTATGCATTGGATGAGAAGCTTTCTGAAGAAATATTTGGGATGAAGGAAAATTACGATATTCTGTTTTATGCGCTTGAAAATGGTTTTATCGAAGTATTCATCGGAAAGAAATTCCCTTATGTAGGATTAAGTCATATTGCACTTGCCGTAAGGAACAGGGAAGAAATAATTAATAGTGCAAGAAAATTCGGGCTTTGGGTTTATGAAAAGGAACGAATCGGAAAGGACAAGTTGGTTTTTATAAAGGATCCTGACGGGAATCTCTACGAGCTGAAGGGGTATTAAAAAATACTTTCCGTAAATTTTGCGATTTTTTCTATTTCTGCCTTTACTTCTCCACAATTCCCTTCAACTGGCGTGAGTTTCTTCTCTAAATTTTTCACTACGCATTTGTCGAAAGGAATCCTTCCTATTATTTCTATATTGTTGTCCTCAGCAAACTTTTCTATTCTGGAAACGTTTTCATTATTTAAACTTGACTTGTTGATTACTATTTTAGGTACTACCTTAAATTGTTCGGCAATTTTTAATATGCGGTCTAGGTCATGTATGCCTGACAGTGTGGGTTCGGTAACGATAATTGCGTACTTTGCGCCTGAAAGGGAAGAAATAACAGGGCACCCGGTCCCTGGAGGGCCGTCAATAATAATACGGTTTAATCCTTTTTCCCCTGCCATAAGCTGTGCCTGATGTTTTACCATTGTAACAAGATTTCCCGAGTTCTCTGCACCGGGAATAAGACGAGCGTGCACCATATCTCCGAATTCTGTTTTTGAAATGTACCAGTCACCTACTATTTCCTCGTTCATTTTAATTGCGCCTACGGGGCAAACATACGTGCAAAGTGCGCATCCATCGCATTTGTAGAAATTTACCGTGAAATTTCCTTCTTTGTCTTGATGAATTGCATCAAACCTGCAATATTCTTCACACAGCCCACAGTGAGTACATTTTTCCTGATTAATCACTGCAACTGATTTTCCTCTAAATTTTTCCTGTTTTTTAACTTCGGGATTAAGCAAAATGAACAGATCGGATGCATCTACATCGGCATCAACTATTACTTTGTTTTTTATTATCTTTGAGAGGCTTGCCGTAAGTGTAGTTTTTCCAGTTCCACCTTTACCGCTAAGAATTACTATTTCGTTTGCTCTATTTTTCATTTTTAACCATTCCCCTTATTTTTGTATAGATTTCCGCGAAAATTTCTTTTCCGTTATCCAGGCTATAAATTACAGGTACTCCTTTTGAATACTGCTCAGCGATCTTCCTTTCAAATGGAATTTTTCCTAAAATCGGGATTTGTTCCCTTTCTGCATAATCTTCTATCAATGTACTTTTTTCTTCTGCCTTGTTTATCGCAATGCCAAAAGGAATGTTCATCTCTCTTACGGCGCTTACAGTAAGTTGTAAATCATTCAGCCCAAATGGTGTGGGTTCTGTAACAAGGAGAATAAAATCAGAATCCTCAGTTGCTTCAACAACAGGGCAGCTCGTACCTGGAGGTGCATCTATCACCACATTTTTATCCTTAGGAATATATTGTTTCATCCCACGAATTAATGGAGTTGCAGATGCTTCCCCAAGATTTAAAATTCCTTCTATGAATTGCAATTTTTCCGAATGTCCGAAACGAATTTCCCCTTTTTCTTTAGGAACCTCAATAAGTGCATCTTTTACAGGGCACACGTATGCACATAGGCCGCAGCTATGGCATAGTTGAGGGAAAAACATTGCTTTTCTAAGGGGTTTCAAGATTACAATTGCTTTATATACACAGGCATCGGCACATTTCCCGCAGAAAGTGCACTTGTCTGTATGAATTTCAGGAATTAGTTCTGTGTAAGGAATTTCTTTCTCTATTAAGGGTTTTAGGAAAATTGCGCCGTTTGGTTCTTCTACATCAGCATCTACATATACGGCATTTTCCATCGCAAGAGCCAAACTTACCGATACCGTTGTTTTTCCCGTACCGCCTTTACCACTTGCTACTGTTATCCACATATTTACTCCTTTCTCAAAAATTAGCCTTTCCTAACTTTTTTAATAAGTATACTTGATTTCTTTAGAATTTCAAGTAGAATAATTAAAACTTTTAAGGAGGAAACAATGGAAAGAGAAGAAATCCTTAGTAAAGTGAAGGAAACCAGAATTGATACTGTATGGCTTCAATTCGTTGATATCCTTGGGTTTCCTAAACTTGTCGAAATCAGCAGCAAAATGCTGCCTCGCGTGTTGGGTGAAGGAATTGCGTTTGACGGCTCTTCTATTGAAGGATTTGCCCGTATTGAAGAATCGGATATGAAGCTTATCCCTGACTTGGGTACTTTTTCTATACTTCCATGGACTCTTGATAAAGATGTGAAGATAGCGAGAATAATTTGTAATGTATACGGTGTGGATCATAAACCATTTGAGGGTTCTCCGAGGCATATACTAAAGAATGCCATTAAAGAAGCCAAAGAGATGGGTTTCTCTATGCAAAATGGAGTAGAAGAGGAGTTTTTCCTTTTCAAACTCAACGACGAAGGTTCTCCCACAACAGACCTTGTAAGCAAAGGAAGTTACTTTGAGATGCTTCCGGAAGATATTGGTGAGAAAACGAGAACAGAAATTGCACTGAACTTGGAGAAAATGGGATTTCAAATTGAAGCCTCACACCATGAGGTTGCTCCTTCTCAGCACGAAATTGATTTTAAGTATGCAGATCCCGTTACAACAGCGGACAGGATTATTACATTTAAAATTGTTGCAAAGACTATTGCCTTAAGAAATCACCTTTATGCAACATTTCTCCCTAAACCGATTTTCGGGATAAACGGTTCTGGTGCACATACGAATATTTCCCTTGTTGATAAAAACGGGAACAATGCGTTTTTCAACGAGAGCGGCAACGCTGGGCTTTCTGAGGTTGCCTTGAACTTTATCGCTGGAATAATGAAACATGCGAAAGCAATTACCGCAATTGCAAACCCTATTGTAAATTCCTACAAAAGGCTTGTTCCAGGGTATGAGGCGCCTGTTTATATTTCTTGGGCAGCAATAAATAGAAGTGCGCTTATTCGTGTGCCGTCAGGCGGAAAAGTGAACAAAAGAATTGAATTTAGAAGCCCTGACCCAACTGCCAATCCTTACCTTCTATTTGCAGCGGTTTTAAAGGCGGGGTTAGATGGAATCAGGAATAACTTAGTACCGCCAAAATCTGTAAATGGGATAAATATATATGAGTTAACCAAAAAGGAAAAGGAAAATTTATCAATAGGCACTTTACCTGCTACTTTATACGAAGCGATTTCGGAATTGAAAAAGGATTCCGTGATTCTGTCAGCTCTTGGTAAGCATATTGCAGATAAATATATTGAAGAAAAAGAAAAGGAATGGGATAATTATAGAATTAGTGTAACGGATTGGGAAATTAAAAATTCTCTTCCTTTATATTAGGCTTAGGTAGCAAGATGTAGTTATTTAGTTTGTACTATGTAATTTCTCTTTTGGGCGGGCGTTTCATTAGCCTGCCCAATTCTGTTTGCGGGGATTTATACTGATAAATAATGTTATAAATTGCTTCAGTTATAGGCATATCAGTCTTGAGTTGGTTCTTCATTGCATAAATTGATTTTACCGTATATATGCCTTCTATTGCCTGTTTTGTTATTTCTTCTATTTCTGCTTTACTGCGTCCTTTTCCAATTTCTTCGCCTGCCCATCTATTCCTACTCTTTTTGCTAAACGAAGTTGCTATTAGATCTCCGATTCCTGATAATCCGTAGAATGTTTCCCGTTTCCCGTTAAATTTTGTTCCAAAGCGTATAAGCTCTCTTATACCTCTTACAATCAGCGAAGATTTACTGCTGTCGCCAAAACCTAAGCCGTCGCTTATTCCTGCACCTACTGCAAGTACATTTTTCAATGACCCGCCAAGCTCCACTCCTATTAAGTCTGTTGTATAATAGGTTCTGAAATAGTTAGTCATAAATACTTTTTGCAATTCTTTCAAGTTGGATTCATTATTTCCGCCTATTACTGTTGCGGCAGGCATTTCTTGCGCAATCTCTATTGCAAAATTTGGCCCTGAAATCGTGAAAATTTGTTCGTTTTGAATTTCTTTCCATACGCTCTTGACTACTTCTGACATTCTTTTGTTTGTGTTGTTTTCAATTCCTTTCGCAAGGTTTACAATAAGTGCGTTATTGGGAGCTTTAAATTTATCTATTGTACTTCTTAGCTTTTGTGCTGGAACGCCTAATACGATAATATCTTTATCTTCCAATGCTTCTTTAATATTCATTGTATAATTTTTTATATGTTTTAGCTTGATGCCTTTCAGATAAAATATATTTTCGTTCCACTTAGAAAGCGCCGTAAACGTGCGTTTACTATGTACCCATAGCGTTACATTAAATCCTTTTTTGCCAAGTAACTCCGCAATGGTTGTCCCCCAGCCGCCTGCACCTATTACTCCTATATTCATATTTCTCTAAGCCTCCTTACAATTTTTTCTATCAGCCATTCAGGGGTAGATGTCCCTGAAGCAATACCAACCGATAAACATTCAGGTAATTTTAAGTTTGTAAGCCCCTCTTCATTTTGTATAAAAAAACTATTTTCATTGGCGTGTTTTACGAGTTCGTACAGTCTGTTTGAATTTGCGCTGGATTTTCCACCGATTACTACCATACAATCCACTTTTTTTGCAAGAATAATGGCTTCTTTTTGCCTGCGTAATGTTTCATCGCATACTGTATTAAAAAATCTTACCTCATTTGAAAGTTCTATAAATTTCTTTGCTACCTCGAAAAGAGTTTCTGAGAATACGGTGGATTGAGCAACAACTCCTACTCTGCTAAAATTTTCTGTTTTAATTTCATCCGGGGACTTAAATATTCCAAGTAAATTTTCTCCTGCCGTTTTTGAAAGTACTTTTGTTTCTCTATGCCCTTTGTCTCCTACAATTGCAATTTTATAATTTTCCATTTTGAGTTTTTCTATAATTTTTACGGTGCGTAAAACAAGCGGGCAGGTTGTGTCAACAACATTTCTAAAATATTTTTTGGCTGTTTTTGTTTCTTCTTTTGTTGCCCCGTGTGCAGGTAGCAAAATCACGCTTCCATTACTTTCTGTAATGGATTTTATGGGAAGAATCCCCTCTTTTTCCAATCGCCTTAGCTCTTCTTCATTATGCAAAATTGAATCTAATGTTGTAACTTTGCCGAACTGTTTTGCATACTTTTCTGCGAGATTTATTGCTCTGTTTACTCCAGAGCAGAAACCTATATTTTTGGCAATTACAATTTTTCTTTTGCTGTATGAACACATTTTTCTATTTCTTCCATTACATAGTTTGCTGCTTTATCATAGTAGTCCTTGCCTTTTGGGTCAAAAATTTCCCATACTTTTATAGGCTTTCCAAATACAATTACTATATGCACAGGTTTAACCATTTTGCTTCCCTTTGGCATCGCGGTTTCTGTCCCAGCAAGGCCTGTTGGTAGGATTGGAGCTTGGGCTTTAGTGGAAATAAAGATAAAGCCCTTTTTGGGTACTCCGAGTCTACTTTCTTCTACACGAGTGCCTTCCGGGAACATTAATAGTGGCTTTCCTTCTTTTAACACTTTTATAGCTATCTTTAAACTTCCAACATCTGCGAAATTTCGTTTCAGTGGAATTCCTCCCATAGTTCTGAAGTACCATGCGACAATTTTGTTTGAAAATAACTCTTTTTTTGAAAGAGTAAACATTTTTCTGGGTAGTGCCCTTCCTACTACTGGAATGTCCAAAGCGCTTTTATGGTTTGGTGCAGCGATAAACCCACCTTTCATAGGCACATTTTCTACGCCCACAATAGTGAGGTTAAACAGAATTTTGAAAGTAAATTTAGCTAATGCGTGTGTTATTTTGTAGAGCATACTCTCTTCCTTTTATAAACTGCATTATTTTGTTTACCACTTCGTTTACGGATAAATTTGTTGTGTCAATTACGTATGCATCATTTGCTACGGTGAGAGGGGCTATATTCCTTGAAGAGTCTATAGCATCCCTTTTTGTAAGGTTTTTCATTACTTCTTCAAACGATATCTTTGTTCCTTTTTTAAAAAGCTCCCTAAACCGCCTGTTGGCTCTTTCCCTGAGATTTGCAGTAAGGTATATCTTTAGAAAAGCGTTTTTTAGAACCACCGAACCGATGTCGCGCCCCACCATAACTACGTTTTTATCAGATGCAATTTTCCTTAGCACATTGTTCACTGATTCTCTTACTTCTTTTACTGTAGAAACTGGCGATACAAGAGAATCTACTTCTTTACTCCTCAGTTTTTCAAAAGAGACTTCCTTATCATTCATTATTACCTTTCCGTTATTGAGGTCAAACCTTGTTTTTTCTATAATACTTGCCCATTTATCTTTTTTTTCTTCCATCCCTTCTTGTATGACTGCAAGAGTTGCTGCTCTGTATAAAAGGCCGCTGTCTACAAACTCGTAACCTAATTTTTCTCCAATAAGTTTTCCGACAGTAGATTTCCCGCTGCCTGAATCTCCGTCTATTGCAATTGCCCTATTTTCTTTCATATTCCATTATTTTGTTTATTCTTCTTTCATGCCTCCCGCCTAAAAATGATGCGTTAATCCATGTATTTGTAATTTCTTTTGCAAGTTCCGTGCCTAAAACCCTTCCGCCCATACATAGAATGTTTGCATTGTTATGCTCCCTTGCTGAGTGTGCGGAATAAACATCGCTTACCAGGCTTGCGCGAACTCCTTTTACTTTGTTTGCGGCAATAGACATTCCTATTCCTGTTCCACAAATTAAAATCCCAAAATCTTCTTCATTTTTTGCTATGCTCTCTGCAAGTGGTATTGCGAAATCGGGGTAGTCCACTCTCTCTTCAGAATTTGTTCCAAAGTCAACCACTTCTATTCCTTTTCCCTTAAGAAAATGTTTTATTTCTTCCTTAAGCTTGAAACCTGCATGGTCGGAACCTATTGCTATTTTCATAAACTTACCTCCTTACAAATAAATTATAACACATTTGTTTTTATAGCAAATTTTCTTAGAATATAAAAATATATGATATGGGGAGGCTCGAATGAATGCATTTGAAAAGATTAAGAATAAAACAATAGAGATTATAAATGATGGCGAATTAAAGGAGAGATTAGATAGCGGTAAAAAGCTTAGGATTAAGCTTGGTGCTGACCCAACCGCACCAGATTTGCATTTGGGCCATTATGTCGTGCTGCGCAAGTTGAGGGATTTTCAGGAGCTTGGCCATACGGTTGTTTTCATTATAGGTGATTTTACGGCACTGATTGGAGACCCTTCTGGACGCTCTAAAACAAGACCCCCGCTTACTCGTGCTCAGATTGAAGAGAATGCAAAAACATACTTTGAACAAGTTTTTAAAATACTCGACAGAAACAAAACCGAAATCCATTTTAATTCGGAATGGCTTTCAAAAATTGATTTAGAGCAATGGATTAAAATTACTTCAAATTTTACTATAGCCAGAATTCTTGAAAGAGACGATTTTTTCAATAGATATAAGTCGGGTGTCCCTATTTTCTTCCATGAATTTTTTTATCCGATTATGCAGGCTTATGATTCTGTTGCAATAAAAGCTGATGTAGAGCTTGGGGGAAGCGACCAGAAATTTAATTTGCTTGTGGGGAGAAAGTTGCAAGAGGTTTACGAAATACCGCCGCAGATTGCAATGATTATGCCTATTTTAAGGGGTCTTGACGGAGTTAAAAAAATGAGTAAAAGTCTCGGGAATTATGTAGGAATTACCGAAGATGCAAATTCTATGTACGGAAAAATAATGTCTATTCCAGACGAGCTGATTTCAGAATATTACTTTCTTGTACTGGATAAAAATGCTGAAGAGGCGAAGGAAATTGAAGAGATTGTAAAAAACGGAAGGGAAAACCCGATGAAACTGAAAAAGGCACTTGCATATGGAATCGTTGAACTTTTTCACTCAAAAGAGGATGCGGTCGCAGCAGAAGATAACTTTAAAAAAGTATTTAGCAACAAAGAAGTGCCTGATGAGATAGAAATTTTACACGTTTCAGAATTTTTGAAAAATGGGGAAATAGACGTAGTTTCGCTACTTGCAAATAATAATATTGTAAAATCTAAAACTGAAGTAAAAAGGTTAATCCAGCAAGGCGCAGTTAGAATAAATGATGTTAAGCTTATGGATCCTAAAAAACTTGTTCCCTTTAATGAGGGAGATATATTGAAAGTAGGAAAAAGAAAATTCTTTAAGATAGAAATTTAAATTTATATTTTAAATTAGCAATAGAACCTGCTTCCCGTACTTGGTGTTAAGAAGGAATTTTGTAATTTATGGAAGTGATTATTTGTTATTTATCTCACATTTCTCTATAATATGAGTAGAAAAAGGAATGGGAGGTTCGGATGATTGAAACGGTTAATTTAACTAAAAGCTTTGGAAATTTGCTTGCCGTAAGTAATTTGAACATTAAAGTAAATTCAGGGGAAATTTACGGTTTTTTAGGGCTAAACGGGGCTGGAAAAACAACTACTATTGGTATGATTACAGGTTTATTGAAACCTACAAGTGGTACTGCGCTGATTGATGGGATTGATATTTTGAAAGATCCGGTTAATGCTAAATCACGTATTGGCCTTATTCCTGATACACCAAATGTTTATAAAAAGCTTACCGGCAGGGAATTCCTCTACTTTGTTGCTGACATATATGATGTGGATAGGAAGACTGCAAAAGAAAAAATGAATGATCTGTTTGATATGTTCTCCTTAAAGGATAAAGCGGACGAACTAATAGAAAGCTATTCGCACGGAATGCGGCAGAAAATTGTTATTGCAGGAGCTTTGATTCATAACCCTTCCATTCTCGTTTTAGATGAGCCTACTGTTGGCCTTGACCCCAAAAGCGCAAAACTTGTAAAAGATTTACTTAGAGCCCTTGCCGAGAAAGGAAAAACGATTTTTATGTCTACTCATATTTTGGAAATTGCGGAGAGAATGTGCGACAAGGTAGGCATTGTAAATGAGGGGAAGCTTATTGCTGAAGGAACAATTTCCGAGCTAAAAGAAAAAGCAAAAGATAAAACCGCAAATCTTGAAGATTTATTTCTTGAGCTTACAGGTGGCGAGGATACAAAGGATCTCATTAAATTCCTGGAGGAGTAAAGTTGAAGAAATTTTTTGCAATATTTGAAGTATATTTCATATCAATGTTGACTTCTTTCTCCAGAAGAAAATTACTAAGAATACCGGCGTTAACCGCTCTTTTGGTGGTTGGAGGCATTGTATTTTATTTCCTTACGCGTTTTGCTGTTTTTATTTTTGGGGTAAATCTCCCTGCACCACTTTCAACTATTGATTTTGGTCCTATAATTTTGAATAGTATTATGCTTGCGATGCTTATCTTTTTATTTTTAGGTAGTTTTACTATTATACTTAGTACTCTCTACCTTTCTTCAGATATAAAGTCGCTTCTTTCTATGCCAATCTCAGAGCGTATTATTTTCTCTGCAAAATTTACTTTTGCCAATTTTGAAGAATCTTTATATCCTCTTTTTCTCGTATATCCATTTTTTGTTGGTTTTGGCATAAAATATCATCTTGGTGTTCTATTTTATATTGCTTCCTTGTTTTTCAGCATTTTTCTGCCTTTAATCCCGTTTGCTATTGCTGCACTGATTGTTATTCCACTTGCATATAGGATGTCTGTGAAGAAACTTCAAACCATTGCCCTTGTATTGAATATGCTTTTTGGCGTATTTATTTATCTTGTTACGCAAATTGCAAACCCTGCATTTCATATAGTTAATAGTAACGATATTCCTTCATTATTAAATAAAACGCAGGGTATTTTGAAGCTGCTCCCTACAAATGTTGCTGTTTCTTTTTCTTACGCATTTAAGGACGGGTACTCATTCAGAGGATTTACCGAAGTACTATTGTTCATTGGGATTGGTGCTGTATTGTTTTTTATTGCCCTTGTTTTTGCTCAAAAAAATTATGCCGCAGGTTTATTTAGGGCAGAGCGGATAGAAAGTGTAAAATTTATTTCGAGTAGTGCTGAAAAACAAATGTTGGGCGGGCGGTTCCTATCGAGGCATATTGGTGCGTTAATTTCAAAAGATTTAAAAGTTTTATTGCGTGACCCGCATATAAAAACCTCCGTATTTATGTCTCTTGGATATGTAGGTTTTTTCCTTTTCGTATTTCTTATCTTCCCTATGAAAAATCCCGGAAAATCTTCATATGAAGTCACTTTTATGCCTATTCTATATTTTGTTATTGTGGATTTTATGCTTTGCGGCCAGAATGCACTTATTATGCTTCTTTCCGACAGAGAAAGTATTTGGGTTCCGTTTATGTCAGGCATTCAGAGCAACGAGTTTATCTGGTCAAAGTTCCTTCTCCCTTTTATAAGTGGTGAAATACTTAATATCCTTTTATTTGTTATTTCTATTTTTCTTGTTAAAGGAAGTAGTGCAAAATTACTTTTTGTAACACTGCCTTTTGCAATTTTCCTGCCACTGCTTTTCACTGCTTCTGCAATTTTTGTTGGTATGATGTTCCCAAACTTTAAAACTCCACCGGACCCAAGAAAACTCGTTTCAGGGAAAGCAGCCCTCTTAAATGGATTGCTTTATTTTATTTATGTGGTTATTGCCGTTGCTATGGGAATTTTCAGCTCTTTTTTGATAAAAGCTGCAGGCATATCTTCAGCAGTGATTATAATGTTTTTCTTAGTTGGGGTACTATCAGTTGCAATAAGCTTTCCACTAATTACTGTTGCGATAAAGAAGTACAAGGAAATGGAAATTTCGAATTAGAATGATGTATTGGGATGTAGAGCATTCTCTCTTCTTGCTGCGAGTTTTTCCGCTTTCTTGTATTCTCGTTTTAATGTATGAATGAGTTTTTTAACGGTTGTGATCTTTTTAATTCTGTAAACGTTTTCACCGGCAAAGGCGAACCCGTTCAGTAAGTTGCCTTGTTTCGCGTTTGTTAAAGCAAGCGCTATGCAGTAAGGAGTTGTCCTGTAATCACAAGTTTTTAGGCACTTAAACCTACAAGTAAAAGGTTGCTTTTTTCCAGCTTCTACCTCTTCGAGGAATTCGTTCTTAATTGCCCTTCCTGGCATACCTACAGGGCTGTCGATTATTATAACGTCTTCTTTTTTACTTCTTATGTATGCTTTTTTGAATTCATCTGATGCGTCACATTCTTTAGTTGCGACAAATCTTGTTGCCATCTGGACTCCACTTGCACCAAGCTGCATAAACTTAAACATATCATATCCTGTGTATATTCCGCCTGCTGCGATAACGGGAATACTCTTTTTAAAGTACCCTTCAAATGGTTTTACCGCATCAATAACTTTTGGCAATATATTCTCCAGCGAGTAGTTAAGGTCGTTTAGCTGTTCTTTCTTAAACCCGAGGTGTCCACCTGCTTTGGGGCCTTCTACTACAACTGCGTCAGGTACCTCGTTGTAGTGTTTCGCCCAATACTGGAAGATTGTTTTTGCTGCACGCCCGGATGATACGATGGGGATTAATTTTGTTTTTATTTTTCTTGCATTTTCACCCATTATTGTACTTAAGTTTTTGAGTGGAAGTCCTGCGCCTGCAAATATAAAATCAATTTTTTCTTCTACTGCTACGCGTGCAAGCTCATAAAAATCTGTAAGTGCTATTAATATATTTACGCCTAATAACCCGTCCGTTAATTTTCTTGCTTTCCTTATTTCTTTTCTTAATGCTCTTTGGTTTGCTC
>WFSP01000079.1 GCA_015485995.1 Caldisericales bacterium
CGTTACCTCTCTTGAAAAATTTACTATACCTTTATTATAGTTAATTTCTATGCGAAATCAAACGAAAAAATTTCATCGTAAATCGGACCTTGGGGGGTAAGCGTACTTTTTATCAGTAAGATGCCGCTTGCACTCACATTGATTTTATCAAAACCCAAATCCTTAATAGTATCCAAATTAACACCTCGGCCTCTTACCCTACCTAACGTAAGGTGCGGAATGTGAGTTTTTTCTTTGTTAAAGCCAATCCCTTTAAGCCTATCGTCAAGCCTTATCATTAAATTTACAATATTCTCTGCATTTACTACAGGAATAAAAATAACTCTTGCGTTCTTTTTGCTGGGAAATCCGTTTATTCCTTCATAGGAAAATGAAAACGGGACAAACGAACGGGACACCTCCAGCAGAACATCGCTAATTTGATTAACGTTCTCTCGTTTAACCTCTCCAAGAAACTTTAAAGTAAGATGAATATTTTCCGTTTCTACCCACTTTACTCCGGAAAATCTCCGCATAAGAGGCTTTTTGACAGAAAACACAAACTTTTTATTCAGGTCAGTTTTTAAAGCAATAAAAAGTCTCATTTAATAGCCTCCGCAAGCAATCTCTCGGAATCGGAGCCAGTCATCTTTGCATTGCAAATTTTACCTTCCGCTACATCTCCGCGTATTAAGACATAATCATCTATCTCAGGCGCATCAAATTGAGTTCTGCCAATAAACCCATTCAGCGGTTCATCATAATAGTCTACAATCACGGGTAAGGCTCTGCCTACCATATTATTAAGTTTTTCCGCATTTATTTTCAATTGCATCTCTTCAATTTCTTTCTTCCGCTCAATTTTAACTTTTTTAGGAACTTGCATATCCATCTCATAACTTTCAGTGCCTTCTTCCCAGGAAAAAGCAAAGGCACCCAAATGTTCAAAGCGGACATCTTTTATAAATAACTTTAATTCCTCGAATTCTCTTTCCGTTTCCCCCGGAAAACCGGTTATTACAGTAGTTCTTATTGCAATATGTTTGTCCTTAAGCATATCTATAACTTTCTCCGTTTGTTCACGCCCGTGAGTTCTTCTCATTCGTCGTAAGAGTTTATCATTTATATGCTGAATAGGCACATCAACATACGGCACAACTTTGTTGCTACTTGCAATATAATCGATAAGTGTTTTGTTTATTTCAGAAGGATAGGTATACAAAATGCGAATCCATTTTAAGTCTTTAACATTTTCAAGTTTTTCAAGAAGATCCAATAGTCTGTTCCTGCCGTAAAGATCTACGCCGTATTGAGTTGTATCCTGGGCTATAAGTATTAACTCTTTAACTCCGTTATCTACAAGTCTTTTCGCCTCATCAATTAAAAAATCCATTCTAAAACTATGGACTTTCCCTTTGATTTTAGGTATAAGGCAAAAAGCGCAATTATGATTGCAACCATCTGCAATTTTTAAGTACTCATAATGAGGTAAAGTAACTTGAAATCTTGGAATGCTTATATGTTCAAATTTGTTGCTAACAAATATTCTTTTTCTGCTCGTAAATACATCCGTAATTTTTTCCAAATCATTTGTTCCGGTAAGTGCGTCTATTTCAGGAAATTTTTTTAGTAATCTTTCCTTTGATAAAGAAGGATAACATCCGGAAACTACAATTTTTTTAATTTTACCTTCTTTTTTCTTTTTAATGAATTCCTTTATAACATTTTCTGCCTCTTCCCTCGCAGTTTCCAAAAAAGCACAGGTATTTATTATAACGGATTGCGCTTCATCAATGTCAAACGTTATATGAAACCCACCTTGCAAAAGTTTTCCTAATAATCTTTCACTGTCCACAAGGTTTTTAGGGCATCCGAGGCTTACAATGCCGATAGGTTCAAAATCTCTCATTACGGTTTATACGTAACCTCAAGAACCTTCTTGTTCTTACTCACTACCACAGGACTCTTTTCATTCACGCTCACAAAAGCATGAGTTGCATTGCCAAACTTTATTTTCACATATTGCTTACCTTTAAAAGTTTTGCTTTCTCCCTTGCGGATAAAGAATTGGCTATATTGCCCGTCTATCGTAACGCCTACCCAGCAAAGCTCGTCTGCAGAAACTGTTACATTAATACCTTCCATTTTATTTTCAACAGGCGAAGTAGTTTTTTTACCTTCTTCTGGTTTTGACTTTGGTTGAGCAGTATTTTCAGAGGGCTTTTGTGTTTCTTCAGTTGGTAGGACAGTGGTTTCAGAAGAATTATTTGTGCTTTGCGGATTACTCCTTTTATTTGTGTGCATTAAAGCAATTACCGCAAAGAAGCATACAAGAAGTAATGCCACAAAAACTATATAGAAACGTTTTGTATGGGGACTATGCTCTGATTTTTTGTTCTCTTCTTTTTCTCTAAAAAGTGCTTTATATGTGGCTACAAGAGGCTCCGGATCCATATCCAGAACCTCTGCATATTTCCTTATATAGGCATTAATAAACCCGTCATACTGCTTAAATTCATTATTCTCAATCTGCTCAAGATAATACTCTCTTATAAGAGTTTTTTTTGCAACCTCTTCAAGAGTTAAATTTTGTTCCTCTCTTTCTTCTTTTAATGAACTGCCAACATCAAGTTTCAAATGATACTTTTAATGCCTCCTCCACGTTTTCTATTAAAACAAATTTTAGTTTGTTCTTTGCTTCTTTAGGGATCTCTTTCAAATCATTTTTATTCTGTGCAGGCAAAACAATAGTTTTTATCCCTGCACGGTAAGCACCTAACACCTTTTCTTTGATTCCACCAACAGGAAGGACTCTACCTCTCAACGTAATCTCACCTGTCATTGAAACATCTTTATTAACGGCTTTACCGGTAAGTATCGAAACAAGTGCCGTAAAAATTGCAACCCCGGCAGAAGGTCCTTCTTTAGGGATAGCTCCTTCGGGTACATGAATATGAATATCGAATTTTTCATTAAAGTTAGGATCTACACCAAGTAATTTAGCATGGGAACGAACATAGCTCAAAGCGGCCTGGGCACTTTCTTTCATTACATCTCCAAGCTGCCCGGTAAGGATCAGGTTGCCTTTGCCTTTCATTTTTGTAGCTTCTATATAAACGATATCCCCACCTACCTGAGTAACTACCATCCCACAAACAACACCAACTCTACTTTTTTTCTCCTGAATTCCTGTTAGGAAAATCGAATTGCCAAGGTATTTTTCAAGGTTTTTGTCTGTTACCTTAATCTTTTTAAATCCTTTTTCTACTTTCTTCTTTGCCACCTTACGCATAATTTTCATTATCATACGCTCAATATTTCTTAGCCCTGCTTCTCTCGTATATTCACGCACAATTCTATACAAGGCTTTTTTAGAAATTTCCAGGTCTTTATCTGTAAGGCCATGCGCTTTCAACTGTTTGGGAATAATAAATTCGCGTGCAATATGAACTTTTTCCTCATCAATATACCCCGGAAGAGAGATAAGCTCCATTCTGTCCAATAGCGCCGGGGGAATTGTATCAACTATATTCGCAGTAGTGATAAAAAGAACTTCAGATAGATCAAAAGGCAGTTCTATGTAGTGGTCAGAAAACGCATTATTTTGCTCAGGGTCAAGAGCCTCAAGCAAAGCAGCTGTGGGATCTCCTCTAAAATCTGCTCCTACTTTGTCAATTTCATCTAAAAGGAACACAGGGTTTTTCACATTCACCTGTTTAATTCCCTGAATTATTCTTCCGGGCATCGCACCAACATACGTTCTTCTATGACCTCTTATTTCAGCTTCGTCTCTAATTCCGCCCAGAGAAACATGCACAAATTTTCTCCCTAACGCCTCGGCAACAGACCTACCTAATGAGGTTTTACCAACCCCTGGAGGGCCTACAAGGCAGATAATAGGGCCTTTTATATTTTTCGTAAGTTTTTTTACGGCAATAAGCTCCAGAACACGCTCTTTTACATTCTTAAGATCATAATGATTTTTATCTAAAATTTCCTTAGCCTTTTTAACATTAATGCGGTCCTTTGTGTGTTTATCCCAAGGCAAGTCAATAAGCCAATCAAGATAATTTCTTATTACGCCACTTTCAGGGCTCATCACCGGAATCTTCTTTAATCTTTCTAATTCCTCTTCAATCTTGTCCTTTACATATTCAGGAAGTTTACGTCCTTTGAGCCGTTTTTTATATTCACCAATTTCTCCTGCTTCTTCTCCTGCTTCGCCAAGCTCTTTTTCTATTTCTTTTAACTTTTCTCGTAAGAAATATTCTTTCTGGCTCTTTTCAATCTTGCTTCTCACTTCATCATCAATCTTTCTACTAAGTTCTAAAATAGTAATCTCTCTTTCAAGAATTTGTGCAATTTGTTTTAACCTCTCTGTTACATCAATAATAGAAAGCAAATTCTGTTTTTCCTCAACACTAAGGAACATATTAGATGCAACAACATCCGCAAAACGCTCCGGTTCAATAGTATTCGCAAGTGAAACAAGAATATCCTGAGGTACTTTTTTATTTAAATCCGCATAAACCGTAAACTTCTCTGTTACAAGGCGTATTAATGCATCTTGCCTGAGGGTTTTTCCCCCCGTCTGAGTTTCAATAGGTTCCACTTCCACTTTCCAATAATTTCCGCTTGCATCAAACTTCTTAATTCTAACACGTTGAATTCCTTCAACAAGAATTCGATAAGTTCCATCGGGTAATTTAAGAAGCTGCAAGATTTCAGCTCCTACTCCTACATCATAAACATCCTCTTCTTTGGGATCCTCTACAAGCCCGTTTTTCTGCGTAGCAAGAACAATCATTTTACCGTTTGTGAGGGCTTTTTCAATTGAAGCAATAGATTTTGCCCTTCCCACTAAAAGAGGAATCACCATATAGGGAAATATCACTATATTTCTTAGTGGTATTAAGGGTGCGCTACTTACTTCCCATTTTTTTTCCATATAACCTCCTAAGTCCTAAGCAGTTTTTTTCAGATAAGTTCTTTTATTGTTCACATCAAGTAAAACTATATCCTCGCTGCCTTCCAAAAATTTCTTTGTAATTATGCAGTGCTTTACGTTCTTCATTTCAGGAAGTGTGTACATAAGTTCCGTCATTGAGCATTCTAACACAGTTTTAAGTCCACGTGCACCAATCCCCAGTTCTAAAGCCTTATCTGCAATATATTCTAATACTTCTTTTTCAAAAGTAAGCTCTATTTCATCCAGTTCAAAAATCTGCTTATATTGTTTTGTTAAAGAATTTTTAGGTTCTACCAAAATTCGCACAAGTTCCTCGCGTGTTAGTTGTTTAAGCTGAGCAACAACGGGAAAGCGCCCTATAAATTCAGGAATCATACCAAACTTCACAAGATCCTGGGGAGTAACCTTCATATCTTCAATGCTCATTTCTTTTTCCGAATCAAAACCAATTTTACGTTTTCCGTTTCTCTCTATTAAAATATCTTTCAATCCTTCGAACGTACCACCCGCTATAAACAAAATATCTTTTGTATTTACTTTTATGAATTCTTGGTATGGATGTTTTCTGCCTCCGGCAGGAGGAACATTTGCAATAGTCCCTTCCACAATTTTAAGAAGTGCTTGTTGGACTCCCTCACCTGATACGTCACGAGTAATTGAAGGATTCTCGCTTTTCCTTCCTATTTTATCTATTTCATCTACATAAACCATTCCTGTTTCAGCTTTTCCTACATCAAAGTCCGTAAGCTGAAGTAATCTTTGTATAATAGTTTCAACATCTTCCCCAACATATCCGGCTTCAGTAAGAGAGGTTGCATCGGATATTGAAAGAGGGACTCCTATAATCTGCGAAAGTACGCGGGCAAAAAGAGTTTTCCCAGAGCCTGTCGGGCCGATAAGGAGAATATTGCTCTTTTCTATATTCACGTCTCCCTTGTTTGCAATAATCCGTTTATAATGATTGTATGCTGCAACTGAAATAACTTTTTTAGCTTCTTCCTGGCCTATAATATATTCATCTAATTTTCTGTGAATTTCCCGAGGTTTAGGGATATCCTTTACCTTAAATTTAATCCTTTTGGAACTCTCTTTTTGGAGAATATTATAAGCTTTTCGTATACACTCATCGCATATATAAACACCATTTGGCCCTGCAACAAGCTTATTTACTTCATTGTATTTTTTACCGCAAAAAGAGCAACGTGGTTCTTCTATATCGCTCACTACTTGTTTCCACCTCCAGAAACATTTTCGGAACGTGTTATAATCTTATCAATTATTCCGTAAGACTTTGCTTCTTCCGGAGACATAAAAAAATCTCTCTCCGTATCCTTTTGAACTTTTTCCAACGGTTGGCCCGTATGGAATGAAATAATCTCATTGCCCATACGTTTAATTCTTAATATTTCCTTTGCCTGAATCTCTACATCAGTTGCTTGTCCCTGTGCTCCGCCCCACGGCTGGTGAATCATAATTCTTGAATGAGGCAACGCATAACGCTTCCCTTTTTCACCCGCAGCAAGCAGTATCGCTGCAAGGGACGCTGCCTGTCCAAGGCAAATTGTAGAAACAGGAGCTTTTATATATTGCATCGTGTCATATATTGCCATTCCGGGTATTACTTCGCCCCCCGGGCTATTTATATACAAATAAATATCAGATGCAGAATCCTGTGCTTCAAGAAAAAGCATTTCAGCAACAATCAAATCCGCGATTTCTCCCTGAATCTCACCTGTCAAAAAAACTATTCTATCCTTCAACAAGCGAGAGAAAATATCATAGCTCTTTTCCCCTCTACCTGTTTGTTCAACAATAAATGGAACTATCGGCATAAGCTAATCGCCTCCTTGCTTTTTAATTATAGCACGCTCTTCAAAGAATGAAATTGCCTTTTTCCGAAGAAGCTGATCCTCAATAATACTTTTTACATCTTCCGAAAGTTTTGCTTTCTTTCTTTCAATGTTTTGTTCATCAAGAAATCTGTCAAATTCTTTCTGTATCTCTTCATCGTTTACTTTTAAAGCATTCTGTTTAATAATAAATCTTATAATGAGGTCCTTTTTTATATCTTGAACTACTCCCTCTCGAACCTCTTTTTTGAACTCATCCATAGTTTTCTTTTCAGCTTTCAATAAATCATCTAACTTTATTCCATGCTTCAAATACTGGTTCTCTACATCTTTAATGCGTTTTTCTACTTCTTCCTCTATAAATTTCTCAGGGAGTTCGGTTTTAAGCTCATCCGCTAATTTATCCAACGCATTGCTACCCTTCGTCTCTTCTAATTGAAGCTCTTTATTTTTAATGGCTTCTTCTTTTATTTTTTCCTTCATATCTTCAAGGCTATGAAAGCCTGCATCTTTTGCAAGTTCATCATTTATATCCGGAACATTTTTTTCTTTCACTGCAATAATTTTTACGCGAACATTCATATTTTGAGACTCTACTTCAAATTCGTCTCCTTTCGTTTTTCCAATAATTTTTTCGTCAAAATCTCTTACAAATTGTTTCTTTCCTACTTCCACCGCAACATCTTTCCACTCAGCATTTTTAACTTCATCAACTTTATACTGAAGGTCAACGAGATCCCCTTCTTTAACAACCCTTTCCACGGGCATAATTTCGGTAAAGGTTTTTTGGAGCTCCTTAATTTTATCTTCTACCTGCTTTTCTATACCCTCATCATTAAATAAAATCTCTATTTTATCAGGTATGTCTACTGTTACCTCAGGGAGAAATTCCATGGTAAGAGTGCATATAAGTTCTTGTTCTGTAATTTTATCAATTTTTACCTCTGGCCGGGTAATAGGGTTAATCTTCTCTTTTTCAATAAACTCATCGACATCTTTTTGAAGAAGTAAGTCGACAGCTTCTTCCAAAAGCCTGCCTTGGCCAACAAATGGTGCACCTATTTCATACGGAGCCTTACCCTGTCTGAAACCAGGAACTCTTACCTTATTAATAAGCTTTTTATATACATTTTTCTTGGCATCTTCTATTTCTGCTTTGTTGTTTTGTGCCTCAAAAACAATTTTCGTTTTTGATTGCTCTTTGATTTTGTATTCCATCTTTTACTCCTTTCTAATATAAAAATGGTGCGAAGGGCGGGACTTGAACCCGCATGGGTCTCCCCACTGGATCCTAAGTCCAGCGCGTCTTCCAATTCCGCCACCCTCGCACTTCCCTCTGTTTTATAGTCATAAAAATGGTGGGTCCTGCGGGACTTGAACCCGCAACCCACGGATTAAGAGTCCGTTGCTCTACCAATTGAGCCAAGGACCCACCTGTAATATAAAACATGGCGCGCCTAGCAGGAGTCGAACCCGCAACCAACGGATCCGAAGTCCGCCGCTCTATCCATTGAGCTATAGGCGCCTCTTCTGGTGCGCCCAACAGGATTTGAACCTGTGGCCTGCGGATTAGGAATCCGCCGCTCTATCCTACTGAGCTATGGGCGCAATAACCCAGTACTTTACTCGCTGGGGTGGGTGAGGAGACTCGAACTCCCAACAACCGGATCCACAGTCCGGTACTCTAACCGTTGAGCTACACCCACCACCTATGGCGCGCCCAGCCGGATTTGAACCAGCGACCGACGGATTAGAAATCCGTTGCTCTATCCTACTGAGCTATGGGCGCAACCTCTTCCTGGTCGGGGCGAGAGGATTCGAACCTCCGATCTCATGGTCCCAAACCATGCGCGTTACCAAACTACGCCACACCCCGCACAAGCATATTTTATAGATAACTGCTAAAAAATCAAGTATTTCAAGAGAAATTTTTTAAATTCCTATTTTATTTACATTATATCCTTTCAAATTCAGAAATATTTTTGCCTTTGCAAGAAATTCTTCTTTATCGCCTGTCGTAAGGAAAATTCTTCTTGGCTTTCCCGAAAATTTTATTAAAGAAGTACTCGACAAAGATTGTTTAAGTTGGAAACTTAACTCCTCAGAAGGGTCCACTATAGTAATGAATTCACCTACAACGCTTCTTACTACCTTATAAAGAAAAGGGAAATGAGTACACCCAAGAACGAGAGTATCTATTCCTTCATTCAGCATTCCCGAGAGTTTTTGCTGCGCAAGAGAAAAAGCAATTTTATTTTCACTGTTTCCATCCTCAACGAGGTTCACAAGCTCCTGAGAACCAACTTCAAAAACTTTCGTCCGGTTGTTCAAGAGTTGAAATGCTTTTTTATACGCATGCATCTTCGCAGTCAAAGGAGTAGATATTACACCAATCCGAAAATTTTTAGTTTTCTTCAAAGCAAGAGAAGCCCCAGCCTGCACCATACCAAAAACAGGGATATTGCCAGCAATTTTTTTAAGCTCAGGTAGAGATATTGAAGAAACCGTATTGCAGGCAACAATTATTGCTTTTACATTTTCTTGAATAAGATAGCGGACGATTCGTGTAGAAAACGCTTTTATCTGACTCTCAGTCTTTGTCCCATAAGGAAAATTCTTTGAATCCGCAATATAAATAATGTTTTCCTTAGGGAACGTCTTTAGGAGAGTATTTACAACTGCAAGCCCTCCAACACCGGAATCAAAAATACCAATATAGGAATCTCTATCCGCCATTAGTAAGATATTTTATTATACCGTCTTCAAATGCCTTAGCCACTTTATCGAGAAAGGTAGATTGTTTGCAGAGTGCTTCTTCATGCGGGTTCGAAACAAATACAACTTCGGCCAATATTGCAGGCATTGTGGTGACATTTCTGCAAACATATAGATAATCTCTTTTTACTCCTCTGTCAGTTGTACCAAGCTCTGTAACGAGGCTGTGCTGAATTGCCTCAGCAAATTTCAAAGAGTCACTATGCCAATAGTACGTTTCTGTTCCGTGTGCCTCTCTGCTTACAGATGCATTCAAGTGAATAGACATAAACAAATCTCCGCCTGAGTTATTCGCTATTGCACACCTCTGGGCAAGCGTAGGGTTGTTGGGGTTATCCAATGTGTCGTGTGTCAAAATAACCGTTGCACCGTCCTTTTCAAGCAATGCTTTAAGCCGTTTCGCAATCTCAAGGACAACAGCACCCTCTTTTACTCCGGTCGGGCCAGTTGCACCGGTATCAAGATACGGCCCCGAATAACTTCCATGCCCTGGGTCAATCACTATTATTCTTCCGGAAAGTACTCCGCCTTTATTAACAGGTTTTGAGCCGTTTAATACAACCTTTGCTCCTGATACGGAAATAGAATTTGTATTTATTACAATTTTTGGCGGATTTGCCCCGCTTCTTTCGGTAAAATTCAGCTTATCTTTGTAATTTGAGGCATCTGCATATATGATATACTGAGTTTTACCGTTGTTTTCCACCTTTTTAATTTTTGGAGGTAAAGAAAAATCAAGTTTCTCAGTGCTGTCGGATTTTTTATATGAAAGTAGTGTTGGGTCAGCATAAATAGTATTACCGGACTCAGAAACCACTACCTTAAAATATTTCATTAAATTACCCAAAGAAATATAGATATCTCCATCTTTTTTGAGCAAGTCACTCATAGGAATGCCAAATTTATCAGACAAAAGTTCTATGTGTACGCCTGAATCAGAAAAACTGTATTTTGCACCGAAAGAATCTAAAACACTACTTAATTCTACAAATTCAGTGTTGTTATACAGAACGATAGGCGCATAAACCAAAGAATCGGAAACTTCAACACGCTTTTCGCCCTTTTTAGGAAGTTCAAGATTTATAACAAATTTACCGTCCTTAAAATCCGCCTTGAACGGGATTCTGTCCGTTAAATCAACTGTAACCACAGTAGTAAGCCCTTGCTGGTCAAACCTAACCCTAATAATGGGGCTAATTCCAATAAGCAAAGCACTTGCATTTTTGCTGAGTATGTCATTTGAAAAACGCGCCTCAATTCGAATAGGGTTTTCCAATACTGAAATTGATGGTTTATTTATGCTATTCCCGTAAACAACAATATTAATGCCATTTGAGGCAATTTCCCATGTTATTTTTGAAATTTGCCCTTTCTTCTCCGTGTGCAACGTTAAAAGGTCAGAGCGAATCCAACCGTCATTTCCTGCAGATACTTCATACCAGATTTCACCTTTTTTGTTTCTTGCAACCCCCTCGATGTTGCAATTAGTTCCCTTGTTTAAAACTTTTTCTATATCATAAGAAGTAGAAGGACCGCTGCGCAAATTTACATAGTCTGCGGTAATCCCGTTCCCCCCAATTGGAGAAACATCAGGTATAGATAAATTGCTTACCGTAAATAAAGGCGAGTAGCACCAGCCCGTGATGCCTTTGTAGTTTACCTCAATCCAGGTTTCACCTTCTTTATTTTTTGCACTCCCCTCAACAGAAACAGTATCACCTTTTGAAATAAGTCCTAATTTTCCATAATCAAGCGACGGGCCTTTTCTTAAGTTGATATAGTAGTTTGCTGTTGCAACAGGATTCTGTGTATTGTCTTCTTTTTTGTTGCCATTTTCATCGGTTTTTTTCGGCTCGACTTTCTGCATATACCATCCTGCAACATAATAATATTGGTTCCCCTTCTTGTATCTAAACCACTTCTGCCCATCGGACCTTGCCACAATGCGGGTTATATGCACTTCGTCGCCTTTACTTAGCACATCAATTACCCTAAAAGAAGTACCAGGCCCGATACGTGTATTCAAAACATCTGCGTTCACTTCCGCAATAAAATCTGCATTTTCTCCGTATATTGAAACACCGCTGTCCTTAGTAAGCCATGATGCTATATATACAACTTTGTTCTTGTTAAAATCGTAAACTTTATACCACAAATCACCGCTTGAGCTATGCACCTGTGAAATTTTTTCAAGAAGAGTGCCCATTGAAACCTGATACTGCACATTATAGTTAAGCGAAGGACCATTGCGTACATTTACGCTGCTCCCCGTCACGGAAACAATAGGATACCATACTTGCGCCTTTACAGGCAGTACTATAAAAACTATAAAAATAACAAGCAATATTGATAAAACTTTCTTCATCTTAATCGCCTCACTTTGTTTATCTCCTGCTTAATCATTTTCTCTTCTATTTTATGCTTATGGTCAAACATCTTTTTAGCACGCACTAAAGCTATTGTAAACTTTATCCTATTTTTTGAAGTGTGAACATCTACGGGTAAAATGGTTAAACCTTTTTCTTTTGCCTTTGTCATCCACCGTATAATCTCATATTTATGTAAAAGCAATTTCCTTCTTCTTCTCTCGCTTTTTCCCCCTCGTAAGGAAGGATTAGACCCAATGAACACATTATATATAAAAAACTCACCGTTCTTTTCCTTCACATAACTACCATTCAGGCTTATTTTCCCCTCTCGCGCGGATTTAACTTCATGCCCCTCGAGCTTGGCACCTGCCTCAAGCGTGTCAATAATTTCAAAATTCCTTAAAACTCTTTTGTTTTGCGTAATTATTTTTTCTTCCATTTTTTCCTAACCAAATCTAAAATTTTCCTGAGTTCTTCAGGAAGTACAGAATAAACATTGATTCTTTTCCCCATTATAGGATGAATGAAGGAAATTTCATAGGCATGCAAAAATTGCCTTTTTAAAGGAATACTTTTTATCATTCCTCCATAGAGAGAATCGCCAACTACGGGATGACCAAGATAAGAAAAATGCACCCTGATTTGGTGAGTTCTCCCGGTTTCAAGCCTTACCGCAACAAGAGAAAATTCTTTTCCTATTTTTTCAATAACTTTGAAGTGTGTTAAAGCTCTTTTGCCAAAGGGAGCGATACACATCTTTATTTCCCCCTTTTTTCTACTAATTGGCAAGTCAATCTTTCCGCTTTTCGTAAGAAAATTCCCTTTTACAAGGGCTATATATCTTCTGTCAACGGCGTGTAACTTCAACATTTCAGATAATTTCAGATGTGCCTCATCATTTTTGGCAACGATTAATAGTCCTGATGTATTTTTATCAATCCTGTGAACAATCCCCGGCCTTATTACTCCTCCAATACCTGATAAGTCTTTTATGTTGAACAGTAATCTATTAACTAATGTATTTTCATTTTTACTGCCAACCGGGTGCACAGTAACTCCTGCCTCTTTATCAACTACAAGGAGATATTTGTCTTCATACAAAATTTTAAGAGGTTTGTTTTCCTTCTTCAAATTTAACTCTTTCAGTTCTTCATCCTCAATTCGGATAATGTCCCCTACGCTTAACTTAAAGGATGGTTTTATTGAAAATCCATTTACAGAAACCTTTCCTTCTTTTATAAGTTTTTGTATATGTGCACGAGAAAAATTTTCCAACTCTTCCGAAAGAAAAAGATCTAACCTTTCACTATAAGTGGCTTTTAAAGTTTTTCCCATTTCCGTAAAAAAGAAAATAAATAAATATAATTAATAAGCCTATGTCAACTGCAGAATCTGCAATGTTAAATACCGGCCAAAAACGAAAATCTATGAAGTCTGTTACAAATCCCAAAAAAAATCTATCAATAAGATTTCCTACAATTCCTCCAAGCAATAAAGCCGTTCCCACAGATAATAACCCATTGGAAACAACCAGTCTTATGTTAGCAATTATTAAAGCCGCGGCCGCAATAGCTATAACAACAAAAACCCATCTCCCTCCTTGCAAAATACTAAAAGCAGCACCTCTATTTTTTAAATAGGTAAGATAAACAACTTTTCCTATCAATTTTACACTTCTTCCCTCTATTAGCTTATGCCTGACCAAATATTTCGTATACTGGTCTGCCAAAACAACAAGCAAAGAAATAAAAGTAAAAATAAACGTTTTATTCATTAGATATACTTACCCTTGATCTCAAACAAATTTTAATTTTCATGATTACAATTGTATAGAACTTACAGTAAAAATCAAGCACAGAATTAAAAAATGTCCGCTTCGTACCAGGTACCAGGCGGACATTTATTTTTATATTGTAAAAATAACGAAATATCAAGACTTTTTATATTCCACTTTTTTGCCTTTCCCAACGAAGTGGCAAGCCACATAATGGCCATCTCCCACGTCAATAAGTGGCGGGCGTTTCTCTGCACATATTGGTTTTGCATACATACAACGCGTTCGGAAAGGACATCCAGACGGTGGATTAATCGGGGATGGAATATCGCCCTGTAAAATAATCCTTTCCTTCTTAACGTCCGGATCAGGCACCGGTATAGCAGAAAGAAGTGCTTGTGTATATGGGTGCAACGGAGTATCAAATAGCTCCTGAGTCTCTGCAACTTCCATAATTTGGCCTAAATACATTACACCAATCCTATCGGATACATGCCTTACAACTGCAAGGTTATGAGCAATAAATAAGTAGGTAAGTGCAAGTTTCTCCTGAAGCTCAAGTAATAAGTTAAGTACCTGCGCCTGAATAGAAGCATCGAGAGCTGATACAGGTTCATCAGCCACAATGAATTTAGGGTTTAAAACGACTGCTCTTGCAATTCCAATTCTTTGTCTCTGACCACCGGAAAATTCATGAGGATATCTATGCAAATACTCCGGCCTGAGCCCAACCAACTTCATAATTTCAACAACTCTTTCTTCTTGTTCTTTTTTGTTCCCAATTTTGTGAACTACAAGCGGTTCACGTATAATTTCACCAACAGGCAGCCTTGGGTTTAAAGAGCCATAAGGATCCTGGAATATAATCTGCATATCACGGCGTAAAGGCCTCATCTGAGAAGCACTGTAATTAGAGATATCTTTGCCTTCGGATATAATATGCCCACTTGTAGGCTCATAGAGTTTTAAAATCGTTTTACCAGTCGTAGTTTTTCCACTACCGCTTTCGCCTACAAGAGCAAATGTTTCTCCTTCAAAAATATGAAACGAGATATCGTCCACCGCTTTTACCCATGCAAAAGGCTTACTAAAAACCCCCCCTAAGACCGGGAAATATTTTTTTAAATTTTTAACTTCGATAATTACCTTTTTATCGCTCATGATACTTCCTCCTTCGCATTAACCGGATGGAAGCACCTGACCAAATGATTGGGCGAAGTTTCCTTCAACTCTGGCATTTCTTTCCTACATATATCGGTTGCAAACGGACACCGTGGATTAAAGTGACATCCAGTGGGCATTTTGTAAGGGCTGGGAACCATTCCCTCAATTGCAGGCAAAGGTTCTTTTGTTTTCTCTGAAAGCAAGCTTGGAATAGAGCTTAATAATCCGTATGTATATGGATGATGGGGGTTTTTAAATACGCTCCTTGCATCAGAGTATTCAACAATTTTTCCGGTATAAGTTACAGCAACACTATCAGCCATTTCGGCAACAAGCGCAAGGTCATGTGTTATAAACAAGATTGCCATTCCTATTTTTTTCTGTAAATCTTTCATTAGTTCAAGAATCTGTGCCTGGATTGTAACATCAAGTGCAGTAGTTGCCTCATCCGAAATAAGCAGGTCCGGATTACAAGATATCGCCATTGCAATCATCGCCCTCTGTCTCATTCCGCCGCTCATTTCATGAGGATACTCGTCAAAACGCTTATCTGGATCAGGTATGCCCACAATATCAAGGAGTTCTACAGTTTTTTTCCTAGCCTCTTCTTCATTTACATCCTGGTGGGTAAGGATTGCTTCGCTAATCTGGTCACCGATTGTATAAACAGGATTAAGTGCAGTCATCGGCTCCTGGAAAATCATTGCTATTTCAGAGCCTCGAATCTTTCTCATCTCCTCCTCGCTCTTTTTTAGTAAATCCTCTCCCTTAAAAATTATTTCACCTCCTACAATTTTACCAGGAGCGTCCACTAAGCGCATTACCGATAAAGATGTTACGCTTTTTCCACAACCGCTTTCACCAACCAAACCAAGGACTTCTCCTTTATGTATTGTAAAGCTGACGCCGTTAACGGCTCTAACAACTCCGTCTTCTGTATAAAAATATGTTTTTAAGTCTTTTACATCCAATAATATCTCTTTTTCCATTTATTTCACCCCTATCTATAAAGCCGCGGATCAAGTGCATCACGCAAACCGTCACCAAGAAAGTTAAACGCGAGAGTAGTGATTAAAATCGCAATGCCCGGCCACCACATAAGCCATGGTGCAGTAAGCATAAATGTCTGGGCTCCATTCAGCATATTTCCCCAGCTGGGTGTAGGTTGTCTAATACCAAGCCCAAGAAAGGAAAGTGTTGCTTCATAAATTATGTTACCACTTATTGCAAGAGTGGCAGCAACAATTACAGGAGACATTGAATTTGGAAGCAAGTGAATAGACATAATTCTACCTGGAGATTCGCCTATTGCACGCGCTGCTTCTACAAACTCTTGCTCTTTCAAAGAAAGCACTTCGCCCCGGACAAGGCGCGCAACTCCCATCCAACTAAATACGGAAATAACAAAAATGATTGTCCAAAGAGAACCTTTAATAACAGCACTTAAAACAATCATTAAAGGAAGGACTGGGAGGGAAAGCATAAAATCGGTAAAACGCATAATGAGCATATCCGTAATTCCACCAAAATACCCGGAGATAAGGCCAAAAATTAATCCAACGGCAGCACCGGCAAAACTACAGATAAAGCCTACTGCAAGCGAAACACGCCCGCCGTAAAGAAGACGCGACCAGGCATCTCTTGCCATATTATCCAATCCTAACGGATGCGCCGGGCTCGGAGGTGCAAGTTCCGGGCGAAGAGCTCCTGGCACAGCCTTAATATAGGTATACGGATCATTACCAAAAGAAAGTGGTTTTGCAAAAATAGCCATTAACATTAAAACTGCAAGAATCCAAAGCGAAACCATTGCTATTTTATGCTTTTTGAGCCTCTGGAACACTTTTCGCCAATAACTATAGCTTTCACTTGTTTCGGTTCCACCCTCTACATAATTTTCATTTGCCATAACATAATCCTCCTAACTATACCTGATTCTTGGGTCTACTACTGCATATAGTATATCCGCAAGGAAGTTTCCTATCACAACAAGAATGGCAAATATCATAATAAGCGCCATTGCAACAAAAACATCCTGTGACATAACTGCCTTAAATGTCAGCCTTCCTATCCCATCAATGGAGAAAACCGTTTCCGTAATCATTGCTCCCCCAATAAGGCCGGGAAATGACAAACCGATAAGTGTAATAATAGGGATTATTGCATTCCTAAATGCATGCTTATAGATAACAGTCTGCTCAGGCAAACCTTTTGCACGTGCCGTACGCACGTAATCTTGGCTTTTCACCTCTAACATTGAAGACCGCATATAACGAAGCCATGCACCCACCTCAAAAACAGTTAACACAATGATCGGGAGGGTTAAATGCCAGGCCTCGTCAAGAAATTTCATAACCCAAGGTGCATCGTTAAATTCAACGGGCATACCTTTAATCGTGAAAAAGGCTCTGTGAAAACCTGCCGCAGGAAACCAATGAACCTTTACTGCAAGCAAGTATATAAGCATAATGCCAAACCAAAAAGTCGGCATAGACATTCCGAAAAACGCAAAGAATGTGAGAATATAATCAGAAATAGAATACTGCCTTAAAGCGGAATAAACACCCAGCGGCACAGATAGCAAAATAGATGCGATAAGCGACGTACTTGAAAAAGCGAAGGTAACAGGAATTCTTCTCTTTATGAGTTCCAGCGCAGTTTGGCCCGGTGCAATGGTAGAGAGTCCCCAGCCCTGCCTTGGGTAAACAAAATCTTTAAGCCAAAACCAAAATCTTACGACCAACGGTTGGTCCCAATGCCATGCATGTTCCAAACGTGCGATATCTTCTGGATGCACATGCGGGTTTATAATAAGAACAGCAAATGGATTACCCATTTTAGAAACAAGCCAAAAACTCACAAAGGCAATTGCAAAAAGAACAGGTATAAGTTCAAGTAATCTCCTCATCAAATAATTCTTCATTTGTTTGTCCTCCTAAGTCTATTAGAGAGGGGTGGTTTTCGCCCCCCCTCTCTCTTTCCAAGCTTATATTTTAGGTTCTACTTTTCCCAGTACCAATATTGTGCATTCCAGCTGCTCGGAGTTGTCGCATTGAGGTCATAGTCAAAACCTACAAGCCCTTTACGTACTACGGCTACTGAAACGTGCATATTCAAATAAAGTTCTGGAAGTTGATCATAAACAATTGCTTGAATCTTTTTGGACGCTTCAATTCTCGTTTCTGGATTAACAGAATCGTTGCATATGTTTGTCCATTTATCTAGTTCAGGATTAGAAATATGGGTAAAGTTCTGTCCATTTTCTCCGTTTGCTTCTGTAGGAATTTGTTCGCTGTTATAAAGCGTCCAACTGCAGATTTCCGCAGGGTCAGAACCCCATGCAAATAGAGCACCCTGAAAAGTTCCAGCATACCAGTCATTAATTAAAGCAGACCAACTCTTAGGAACATAGCTTCCGGAAATACCAAGGTTGTCTTTCCAATACTTTAGCATAAATTCAATTTCAGACTCACGTACTGCATATCCTTGAGGTCCCTCGAGGTTAATCACAACTTTTTCACCTGCAGGGTTAAGTAAGTTCCCATCTTTATCCCAGGTGTAACCTGCCTTTTGAAGAATTTCTTTCGCTTTTGTAGGATCATATGGGTATTTGCCAATATTTGCCTTGTTAAAAGCTGCTGCACTCGGAGGTATTGGACCATAACAAAGTTTCCTCTTACCCATAAAGATCTTGTCAGACATTTCTTTCCTATCAAGTGCAAACATTAATGCCTTACGAAGGTTAATATCTTTAAGGAATTTATCCGTAAGGTTCAGTGTAACGTGTTCCCAATAAGTAGCGGGTACATAGTAAATATTAAATGTCTTTTTTATACCATTTTTCTCTGCAGCATAAGCTCCAGGAACATCAAGGCCAATCCCGGGCATTGTCATATCAAGTTTACCTGCCATTAGCTGCATAAGCATTGTATTTGTATCAGGAGTAAAATAATAAATAAAGTTATCCATTAAACCTTTGCCTGCCCAGTAATTAGGATTTCTATTAAGAATAATATAGTTACCGGGAGACCAGCTTTGAACTTCATAAGGTCCCGTATAAACAGGGTGCTGGTTAAAGCTGCAAGAGTTGATGGAAGCAGGGTTCTTATCAAAAATCGGTTTTAAGATGTGCGCAGGATAAAGGCCTGCACCGGTCGGACCATACTGTGCCCATATCGTAAGCTCTTTCC
>WFSP01000080.1 GCA_015485995.1 Caldisericales bacterium
ACCCACTTCTGTCCGCCCTGCCCGTAAGGCGAGTAGTCCTTCTTGAACGCGATGCTCGTTATACTTCCAGGGGTAACGTTTCCTGCCTGCATTCTTTCTGCTGAAGTCCACTCTGCCCTCACTGTCTGCTTTGCTACAAGGATCTTTGCAAGTGCAGAAAGCCTGTCTGCACTCTCCTGCCCTGCCGTGCGGATAAAGTTTGGCAGCATAAAAATAGAGGAAAGAAGCATGGCAAACAGTGCAGTTGCAACGATTAGTTCAATAAGTGTATCTCCTTTTCTGTTCTTAAGCATTAGGCATCACTTCCTCAAACAAATAGTTTCGTATAATAAGCCCGCCCTGCGTTTTTGGGCGCCTCCATACAAGTAAGTGGATGTAGTACAAGTTATTGTCTTTCGTAATGTAAAATTGGTAACGCATCTCAGGATAGCCCTGCTTCCAGAAAGTGCCTGGATCCTGGGAGTATCCCTTTTCAGGGTCGTGCTTTATGTCATTTGCATCTCCAGGGTCGAACTGGAAGCCGTAGTACTTGTTCGTGTCAAAAACATTCGGGTTTACACGTATCTTCGTCTCAAGCAGGCTCATTTTCATATATGCAAGGTCTGCGACTGCCATTTTGCTCTCTGCATACTGCCCCAGAGCGTGTTCGCTTACCGTTGCAACGGCAATCGGCGCAATTACCATTGCAAGCACCACGGCGCCTAAAACAACTTCAATTAAAGCAGAACCTTTTCTTTTCATTTTTGTATCGTATTCATAATCCTTGCAAGTATAAAAAAGTACGAGCCGTAGAACGAAAACAGGACAAATGCAACAATAGGTGCAACTGCAAGCGTCATTGCAACAGGCATTGTGTCTTCGACTGCCTTAATGTCATTTACGATATTTTCCTCAAGTGAATTTGAAAGCCTTATAAACATGTCCGCCATAGTGCCTGAACGTTCGCCAATTACAACAACACTCCTTAACGCAGAAGGAATATCCCTTTTTGAAAACGCTGTGCTGATTGATCCTCCGCGCTCTATCTCCACTATTGCCTGTTCTAATTCCTTTTTCATTTTTTTATTCCTAATGCCTTTAATGGAGTACTTCAGTGCATCTGTTATTTCCATGCCTGTTGAAAGTACAAGCCCTGCGATGGAAGAAACTGCGTAAGAGTCGAGGTGGTCAAGCAGTGCTTTGTATGTCTTTCCTATCTTTGGAATGGTCATAAGCACAGTATCTTTTTTCATAAAATACAGCGTAAGTAATGTAATCATTACAATACCAACAAAAACAATATTATCTGACATCCACAAAAACGTTGAAGTAAGTATTCCAAAATGGTTAATACCTGAGTCCATTGCAAACTGCTTGAGTTTAGGGAACAAGCTGTAAAGCATATAAAGAAATGCAATTGCAGTTACGATAATCGTCGCATCTGGCATAAACATTGCGATAGCAATTTTACTGCGCACGTTACCTCTTGCAGAATAGTAAGATGCAAGGTGCTGGAGCACTTCTTGAAGCTTTCCTCTTGCGCTTCCCACTTTCAGTGCTTCAACAAACTGTTCGGGGAATGCGTTTACTTGTTTAAAAGCATCGGCAATATCTATACCTTTTTCAATCAATTGTTTCACGTGGAACAATGCAACTGCAACATCATCCTCTTTTGACTCTATAACTGAGTTCATTGCCATTGAAAGGTCGATTCCGCTCTTCAACATTGTGGAAAGGTCTGATGCAGCATGTGCAAGGTTTATGTCGGATATTTTTTTAACCTTTTCTCTGTACGGTATTACCCTAAGCACGTCGGAGGTAGCAAGCACCTCCTTTGCGCTTGCTGCCTTAATAAGTGAAACATCCCGAGGTGTTATAACTACAAATTCTCTCATTAGGAACCCAGCGAATCCTTCACCGTATATGTTGTTCCGTTTAATGAATATGTCATCGTATAGTGATCGTATCCATCACTGTCCGTTGACTTGGTGTATGTCAGAATTGCTTTTCCTGTAGGTGCCTTTTTTGCATCGACGTCTGATTTAAGAGAAGCTCCAATTGTAACAGAAACATCTTTATGGAACGGATTCACCAGAGCCTTTTCTAAGTATTTCCCCAATCCTGTGTTTTGAGCCCACGCTGTGAAGTCTGTATCTGATGATACAGAATCAGGGTAGTGATCTCCGTGTTCATTTGCATAGGCTGCAAGTGCAGTCTGCAGTTCTTTGATGCTGCCCTGCCATGCAGAAATTTTTGCAGGCCTCGTTAGCCTCACATAACTGAATGAAACAATTGCAAGCAGTGCTACGATGATACCAATTACAACTAACATCTCAATTAGCGTAAAGCCCTTTCTTTTTTTCATTTTTAAGTTAAACATCTTTCTTTATCACCTTCCTTTCTTATAGTAGTGATGCGGCGCCTCTAATATCAATTTCTCCTACCCTTGCCTTCATTGCCGCATGCTGAGCAAGAGAAACGTGCCCATCAAGGGTGCTCAGGTAGCTTCTTATGTCCTTCGCATCACCTCCTTTAATAATCTCTTTTAACGCATCGCTTACGTAAACAACTTCTGCGACGACTGTCCTTGCGTCGCCCTGTTCAACATATCCTTTATAGAATCCTTCTCCCGTCGCCCGCGGGTTTGCCATGGAAAAAAGTTCGTCTTTTGAAATGCTAACACCCTTTTCCTTAAATACGTCTATTACCCAGTCTGGCGGGGGAACGGGAATTGCTTTAGGTTTGTACACACGCTTTAAGAGCCTCTGCGCAATGAGTCCAACGAGAGATGAAGAAAGAGAAAGCCTGTCTATAGAAGAGCCAGGCGCAGAAAACTGCATAAAGCGTTCCGGTATGTTTTCGATTCTGTCCACATGGAGCGTTGCAAACACGAGGTGCCCTGTCATCGCTGCTTCGAGCGCAACCTTTGCGGAGAGCGCATCCCTGATTTCCCCAATCAGTATCACGTCCGGGTCAAGCCTTAATGCAGCTGCTATGACTTTTTCCCAGGAAGCGCCCCTTGCAGGCTTCACTGCAGTCTGCATGACGCCTTCCATTGTGATTTCGGGCGGATCCTCTATTGTAATAATCTTTCTTTTCTCATCGTTGATTAAGGAAAGCATTGCATACTGTGTTGTTGTTTTTCCGCTTCCAGTAGGCCCTGTTGTAAGGATGATGCCTGTCCGCTCAATCATCTGCTTCAATGCCTTGATCTGTACATCCAAGAAGCCCAATTGTTCAAGGCTTAGAAGCTTTTGAGATTCAGGAAGTAATCTGATAACAAGCTGAGGCCCGTAGAGAGTGCCTATCGTTTCAAGCCTCATGTCAAACCTCTTTCCTCCGATGACTCTCTGGATTCTTCCTTCCTGAGGCGCATAGAGTTCGTCTATTCTCATGTTTGCATCAAGCATAAGCCTTCTAATTACACCAAGCCCGGTATCTTGACTAAACATAAACAAATTTCTCATAATGCCTGCAATTCTTACACGCACTCTTACTTTGTTCCTAAGTGGCTCTATATGTATATCCGTCGCTTCTTTTGATACTGCCTCCTGAAAGATTGAAACGATTGATCTTTGAACGTCTGAAGCAGTAGGGTCTACTGATAAGAATCTTTCCTCTATTTCATCTTTTGGTATTTCTTGTCCCAAAAAACGTGTAAAAAGCATTGTAAGAACAGGTGAGTTTATATGCTCAAACCTTACTGCTGTTCCCACTCTGTTTTGTATCTGCTGTCCAAGCCTCATCATACTTAAAGATTCTGAATCTCCAGCTGTTCCAACAATCAATTCATACGTGTTTTTGTTAAATAATATTGGAAATAACTGGTTTTGAACAAAAAATTCTTTGTCTTGATTTGAAATTTCTCCAAAAAGTTCAAGTGCTTTTTGAACATCCTCGTTCTTTATCTCCATCTTAAGAAATCTTTGCCTCCTTGTTTTCCATTATATGACAGTTTACCTCTTTGTCAATATCCTGCACGATGGCGTCTATTAGCCTCCTGTAGCGCAGATAGGCGTAAGCAAAGTTCATTCTCTCTGAGAAAAACCGCGGTATCCGTATCCTTCTGTTTTTATACTCAAGCACAAGATCATCATCCTGTATCTTCTTTGCCTTCACAATAACTCCTCCCTTGTCTTCGTTTATAAAATAATCCTTTATCTCGTTTCCTATCTCAAAGTTTGCATCAAGTGTTTCCTTTCCATTTGCCCAATTTGTGTGAACAATAACTTGCTTTTCAGGAAAATTTGCATGGAACGCATAGCCGATAAGCAAAGGTACTCCGCTTCTACGGTAGTCCAATTCACTTGTGTCTATCTTTATACAGTGTTCAAAGCCTTTAAATGGTGCAACGGCGATAACACCGCTGTTCTTAGTATGAGATGGCTTTGGTAGTTTTTCTATTGCCCTTTTTCTGATTTCTGCTGCTATACGTTGCTTCTTCTCTGCTTCTCTCTGCAATTTATTTATAAATACCCTGTATTCAAATACTACTTTATCTATACCACTCCCGGCTTTTTCTGGAAGCGTATAAATAAAATACTGTCCACCAGGGTACGGTAGGGGAATAGGATCATAATAACACTTCTTTGCGAACTTGATAAGCTCCACTTTTTCCAGCACTTTATCTACCAGTTTTTTAAATTCTGTATCTTTCTCCTTTTTCCACCTTAAATGGAGTTCTGGTAAAGAAACACATACGGTATCGTTATGTGCAAGGAGTGCGGGAAGTTCAAGTTTTGGAATATCTGTTACACATCTGTTTATCTTTATAGTGAATTCTTCTCTGTGCTGAGATACTTCTACAGAGAAAACTTTCTTTTCCGATACCTCTTCCTTTACTTTGGGCATTTTAGCAGTATCTGCGAATGAAACAGTTTTATTAGTCAAGGACTTGATGAGATTAAGAAGTGTTTTAGTGCTCATAGATGCACGTATAGGCGATACATCATAATCACTTATGTACTGCATCATAATTGAATCGTCCCAAGGTTCTATTACAAGTATCACCTTTTTGTCAGATGCAATCATTCCAGGGACATCGTATTTGTGAAAAGCGCTTTCAGGTATAATTACGACGTCCGCGTCTTTCAACAGGGCATTGTTAAACTCTCTGAAAAATTTACCTAATACGTGACAGCGCGCGCCTTGCAATCTCTTCCCAATTTGAGTACTGCTGTCCTTTGTACTGCTCAAGTCCACTATTCTCTCCTGCTTTGACTTTTATTACCACGCCGCCCTGCCCGTTTTCAGGGACGGCAACGAGGTTCTGGTCTATAACTCCGTACTGCTCTGCAAGTTCTCTGTCTTCTATTACGACTTTCATAAAAGGCTTCAGCTTGTGTACGGAGACGGCAACCGTTAAGGCAGTCTGCACGTCCCCTACGAGCAGCACGTTGCTCTTTTCAGTCTTTTTCACCTCTTTTTTCTCAGGCTGCACTATTTTATCCCTTTTTCTTTCAACTGCAAAAAGGTCCTCTTCGACTGGAATTTTCTGCTTTTCTTCCTTACTATAAGGTTTTTCTTGTGATACTGCTCTTCTTTCAGTATGGAGTTCTGTTTCTTCTTCCTCTTCCGGAAACCCTGTGCTTATAATCTGTTTTTCCTTTACGAGCACGGAAACGTCTGGAACGTAAAACACGGCGTTCGGTAGATCCAGGGCTTTGCCGGAAATCACAATGAGGAATTTCCCTCCAGGCACATCTTCCCCTGGTTCGTATACGCAGAACGGAGAACCAGGGTCGTAGAGGCTCCCGAGGACTTCCTCTGCCCTTTTCTTAACCTTAACTGCCAGGGAATACCTCAACTGTGCCTCCCGACTTCTTTGCGAACTGTTCTGCATCCTGCTTGCTGTGAAACAGTGCAGCGGGCTGTCCGTTTACGACAACTGCGTAGTAAGTGTCGTTTCCCTGCCCGTAGATGAGGTAGATCGCAGTCCCTCCGCTTTTTGCAGGGATCTTCTGCGCGATGAGGCTTACAGCAACTCTCTGCAGCGCAAAAATTGCAATAAGCCCAACAATTCCGATGATAACTGCTTTAATTGTGTTCTCTCCCCAAAGCTTCATGCTTCGCCTCCTATTTTCCTATTGTTATAATACCTATGTCCCTGTCGTTTTTAACCGTGAGGTTAAAGAGCCCTTTTACGACGGATATAGGCAGAAACGTCCTATCGTGCACGATAATAGGTGCAATTGTAATTCTTATTTTTTTGCCGTTGAAGTATGCAGTCCTGTTCCCTATGTAAAGCACCGTTCTTCTCCCGAGAAACTGCACCGTAACTTTCCTCCTGTCGTTGCTCCACTCCACGTTTGCACCTAAAAACTCTGTGACGAACCGTATCGGAAGCATTTCTTCGCCATTCTGGAAAAACGGCGCGACGTCAATCTGCGTGTCAAAACCGTTTACGTTTACCGTGTGCCTCAGCATAATAAACTGCACGTAGAACGGCTTGTAGTACATTTCTATCTGTTCGTTTCCTTTCATAGAGAACGTGTAGTGCACCGGCTTGTACGTCTTGCTTATCCTGAACGACTGCTTTGCCCCTATGTTGTCGTAAGCTGTAAATTCTCCCTTTTCTCCGTTCACCATGTACTCCACTCTGTCAAAGAACGGTACCTTGGACTCAAGCACCACGGTAAGCGTGCCTGCGCTCCTAAGGTACAAATCTCCGCTTTTCTTTGCTTTGTGCGGAAACACGGTGTACCCTGAAACCAGGAAGCTCAGCAGTATGCTAACGGACAAGAAGCCTAATAGCTGTTTTCTCATCTTTTACGAATACTCCGTACCAGAGCCTGTACCCGTAAAAAACAGGCACGATGATTGCGTTGCTTTTCGTAATATCTCCTCTATTCATAAACATTGAATCAAGCCCGTAAATTGTATACTGCGCAGTAACAGGATAGTTCTCAGGCTTAGGCACGTCAGGCGCAAGGTAAAACTTTACCTGGACTTCCTTGTAGTCATCAAGGTTGTTTGCAGAAGTCGGGAAAATGTACACGAGTTTCCCCTGCTTCTCTATATCCCTTATCAGGGAAAAGAAATCGTCAAGAGTCATTACTGCGCCGAGCTTCGCAGTAATGACCTCTGCTTTCAGTGTCCTTCCGTCCGGAAGGCTTACGCCTTCCTCTGTAGGGTTGCCTATGTCCGCATGCGTAAAGTTGTACCTTGCAAGCGATTGAATAAAGTTGTAAACGCCCTGTTCAGTCCACAAATGTTTTGCATCCTCATTTGCAGTGGAAAGCAAAGCGTTCTTAAATAGAGTTCCCTGCGTGCTTTTTGAAAGTTCCGCATACTTGCTCGTTACGCCCATGTATCCAAGCATAGGCATAAGCAGTGCAAGGACGGCAATGAATATAAATGTATACAATGCTATTTTTGACGGCTTTAATCTCTGCCCTAAGAATTCAAAGCTCAAAAGGTCTTTTTTCTTATCCATGCTACTTACCCCCTATCGTAACGGAGAAGTTATAGTACGGCCCTTCTTTTTCGATGTCCGAACACTGCCCCGTAAAGTCCTTCCTGAACGCAAGCGCCTTCTTCATGTCGCGCGTCCTTATGTGCGCGGTGATAGAAGCCTCTGATATGTCGTAAGAAAGAGGCTCAAGCCCGTACTTTGCAATTTCAGTCTGAAGTGCAGAGAGTTTAGAGGAAATGCTACTCTTTGGAACGGCCTGGAACAGTTCTCCGTAGTCGTTTACCACTTCCACGTAGTTTACGGACTTCTCCTGCTTTGGAGGCAGCGCCATGCCCTTTAGGGCTTTCACATAAGGAACGGAGAGGACAGTAAAAAAGAGCCCGATTGCTGCGCAAACTGCAACAATAGCAAGCCCTTTGTACGTATTTTTGATAAGTTTCTCGTCTTCGACTGTCGTAATCTTCCCGCCTTTTGCAGACTTTACGCCCGTAACTACGGGCAGAAGCTTATCTTTAAGGAGGACGCCGTCGTATATGAGGTCTTCTCTCGTAAAGCCTTTTTCGCGCGGTTCGTAAACGGGAATACCTATGCCCTGCTTGAACGCTTCCAATTCTTCCTTGCTGCCTTCAAACGGGTTCAGGAATATAACTGAGGAAACAGTTGCCTTGCCGTTTTTCAGTGCAAGGGAAAGCTTCCCGCTTTTTGCAACAAGCATGTCCTTCAAAGAATTTCTGTCCGCAATAAAAATGTAGTGCACCTTCCTTCCGCCCCTCTGCCCTTCGTACACATAGGCAATGCGCACGTTCTTTTTAACGCGGGACATTGCGCCCCTCAGGGCAGTAATTGCAGCAGGTTCCACTAAGTTCGTTATTCTCTTATAGTCATCAGTCAGTATATGTATGTACACGCGTCCGTTTTCGGACTCCACGTACGTGTTTGATTCCTCTTCTTTAGAAAGCTCAAATGTGTCCGTAACGTATAAGACGTCTTTTCCCTCGAGGTTTTTTCTATACTTTACTGCTTCGGCAGTAATTTCTGCACCACCCACGCCTTCTATGTAAACCTTTTTCATATTTATCACCTCCTGAATAAGTGCTTATTGTAGTTATGCAAAGAGTTGCAAATTTTGTAAACCACCATCAAAGACGCCTCTTTCTGTACTTTTCTCCACGCTTAACAGATGCGATGAATGTTGCAGGCGCATCCACTTCCGTATCCCCTCTTTTGAAGTGTGTTTTGTACCGTGCGCCACGCCGCAAATGAGATTTAAGCGTGAAAAAACCCCTAAAGGCTACACTGTAACCACTTACAAAAATATAGTGAGCAGTTACTTCGCACGTCTTTTTGATAATTTCCTTTACGTCTTTATAAGCAAATCCTGTTTCTTCACTTACCTCGCGCACTATCTGCGAGAGGAAAATCTTATTAGTTTTCTTCATGCTTTATCACCCTCTTAATGTTCTTCAGTATACCGCTTCCCTCTCCTATTACGATGCCCTCTTCTTTTTTCTCTTTCTTTTTTATAGGTTTCTCTCTAACAGGAATATCTGTATCCTTCTGAAATACGTGTATCAGGATCAGGCTTCTTACAAGCTCATTTCTCCTCTTTGCGCTGAGGGAGCGCAGAAAGTCTATAACTTTTTTATTCTCCTCTTTGTTTGCTATCGTGATAAGGAACTGGTAGAGGGCCCTCTCGTCTTCCTTAGATGACTTTCTGCGTTTAGGCACTCTCCTCTTCCGTACCATTATTCACCTTCTATTCCTTTTTCAATCTTCGTCCATAGGTAATATCCGTGTGCATTTGCCATTACAGGATCTTTAAGGACGGCAACGTTGTACTTCTGCGCAAACGTCCTCTGGATAAACTCTCTGTATACGATTGCGCCTCCGCCGCAGAAAACAATATTTTTAATAGCGTGTTTTGATTCTGCTTCTTGGATGCTTCTCTCAATTGTGGGTTTTGCGGTGCTGTTCCATCCGTCGCCGATTGCATTCCTTCTAATCTCCCTTACTGGGAAGCTCTCGTACGTTTCCGGATCTTTTTTCAGAATCTCCTCTTGCACTACCCTCCTGTCCACGTCTATACCTGCTTTCGTTTTAAGAAGCCTCATAATTGTGTCAATTACCTCTACCGTGCCTGCAAGCTTATATGAAATACTCAACCTCTTGTCAACTTCAAAGTTTGCATCCATGACGAGTGCGTTAATCGTGTTCGTTCCTACGTCTATGATGAGGCTTGGTTCCTGGAGGTAGTGCAGTGCGTCTGGATTTACAAGCACTTTGCCGTCTTTATACCTCAGGTTGATGAGGGAAAAGAATGCGCCTATTCCCTGGTCAACAGAAAAAACATGCAGTTTAAGTGCTATATTTTTTACCTCGTTGTTTATAATATTCTGGATATGTATGCTGCTGAGAGATGAAAGGTCGTTTACCACTTCCTTTCTGAACTTCTCTCTCGTTTGGAGAGGGAATCCTATAGTAGCATTTGCCTCTATGCTGTCCTTTCCGAGTTCTGCTGCAATCATGCCTAAAAGCCCTGCTGTAAGCATATAATAGTCGAACTTCTCTTTTTCCCTTCCGATCGCCTGGTACGATCCTATGATTTCTCTAATGCCGTTCCCTATGAAGTACTTTGTATCTCTGTGGAGTATGCAGTACTTCTTCGTGATGTCTGGCTCTGCTATGACAGAGATGCCGAGAGATTCTACATTTCTTGGTTTTATCGCGGCTGGGAACCTATATGTAAGAAAGGTTCCACTATCTGCTTCTACAAAAGCCTTCAATTCTCCAAATCCTACGTCAATGCCTAAGTCCATTTCCTCACCCCTTTTACTTTTTTAAAAATTATAACACTTTTATTTTTTAAATCAATAGCAATTAGTAATTAAAGTTATACTCAATATATCCCAAAGTAGTTATAATTGTATATATTCTATTTTAATAATTAGTATTACTTATAATAAAATAGTTTATCACGTTGAAAATTTGCTAAAATTGTACCCATTTACCCCCCAATTTTACGGTTTTATCCCTGATTTATCTAATCATTAATTATAAAAAATTCTATTTATTAGTATTCTTAAAGTATGTGTAAGTTTGTCTAATTACTAATTATATTTACTGCAATAAAGTGTAATCAGAAGCAAAATTTGAAAATCCAGGCAAAGTTTCTCATTACGTTGACAAACAATCCAAGGAGGTGAAGTATATGATCGCAGAGAGTGTATCCACTGAAAAAATGCTCAGGAAATTCTGGACAATCCAGGAGTGCATAGACACGGCAGTCCACAACATCCTAAACGGCAGAGAACCTGACGACGAATACCTGGAAAGGTTTGACTTTAGCGGATTCGGCATCAGGCACTGCGGAACGGAGAAATTAAATTACCTGCACGTCGTGAAGCTCGACACAGAACCGCTTAAAGTTCTTCCACAGCACGCATCAGATATGGGACACACGTTCGCCTGGTACGGCGATGAAAGTGCGAGCGGTGCTTTTATGAGCAAAAAGGACGTTCTGGAATTTGCCGAAATCTACGGTGAGTTCGTGCTTAACTCTCTAACAAATCTGTAAAATAAAAAAGGGCGGGTAAATCCTGCCCTTTTTTAACTCTTGGAAAAACCGTGAAACGTGTTCCTCTAACATCGCGAATTTGATACAGAAACCACCCAAATTTGCACAACTTACTCCTTGCTGGTATAATTTTTCCCTTTGCAGAATTCTGACGCTCTACGGGCCTTAAATTAGGGCATTTTACAAGGAATACAGGTAAAATCTGTATTCTTTATACTACCGCACTGACGATTTTTGAAAGTTCTTTCTTCAGCACTTTTGCCATTTTCACTTCCATCCTGTCTCCTACTGCAGAGCGGAAGAACAGCACGGGATTTGGTTCGTTACACCCAAGTTTTGCGTACACGTCTGAAGCAGCCGCAGAAGCGTTAAAAAAGGCAACTCTTGAAACGTAAGCATCAGTTAACTTTTCAGCTATTTCAAAAACTGCGTCAGTGTCCTCACGCTTTAGGCACACGACTACGACTCTTTTGAAACCTTTTATGCGCGTGAGGTACTGAGCTGCGTCCTTATCCTTCACAACCAGCACGAGTACGTCACTTTGTACCATACTTTACCACCTCCGTTAAAAGTTTTTCGCACAACTTTGCTTCACATCCTTGATTTTTTCTAAGTAGGTTATCCAAAGAGAGGTGAAAAGTGTAAACCACTTTGTAAAGCAAAAAAGCCCTGGATATAAACCAGGGCAAAGATTTCTTACTTAGCAGGAAGTTACTTTTATCCTTGTACGGCAGTTAACAAATGAGGCAGTAAAGCTGTGAAATTTCTGGTTAACAACTTCGTCGACTCTAACGTACGGCCTTAACACATATTCCATTCTATCAACATTACCTGCTGATACGTCAAAACCAACAAACAATACATCACGCTCCTGCTCTGGACATTTATAGAACCTTTTTGCAAAGTCGACAGCAAACACATCCGCATTGCTTTGGTGCTCTGTGCCGAGATAGATAACAGCTATATCAGGTGCAAAATAAGCTATTCCAGATTTCATCTCTATACAGCAGTCCCGGAACAAAACAATTGTCTTACCATAACGCTTACTGTTCCCAGCGATGACCTTTAGCTCTTCAGTCTTAATTTCTTTTACAAGTTCAGCTCTTAACTTTGAATCAAACTCCGTGTTAGCAACAATTTCTTCTGGACTTTCCCACCAATTCTTCTGTGAGTTCATGCGCTTCACCTCCTATGTGAATTTATACAATTGTTATGAAAAAATAGAGTAATAATGTGCAATTTTTACTGCAGAAACGGCCTCAAAAACAAAAAGTGCAGGCAGAACGGAAATAATGAATACTTTTACAGGAAAATATGTACAAAAAAGCAACTTTGAAAATTTCAAAATCCTGATAAATACTAATTTTGTTCTGCGTACAATACGAAAGTAGATGTGCATACAGAAGGGTAAGTGTTCTCGACGTGAAAGTAAAAAAACGGAAGGTGAATTCACCTTCCGCAAAAGAATGGTTTACTTACCCGACAAAGGAGGAAAAAAATCCGGATAAGTTCACTTCTTAATACAGTTATGCAAAAAGTTGGAATTTTTGTTCAACTCTCGGAACAATTTGAAATGTCTTTCTCATCCCTAATAGAATATCTTCAGAATCTAAGCTCTCAATTTTCTTTTTAAACCAATTTTCAAACGGCGACACCTCAACGCCGTTTTTCTGTATCATAACAAACGGAACAGACCACTGTATAAACGGTAAGATTTTCTTTTCTACGCCAACTTCCCGCGCTGTTATGCTTACGGCGCCGCCTAAAAGGTAAAATAGCTTCCTGTCAACAGAGGTATTGATAGGCACGCCGACAGCATTATTCTGCACAAATGCCCTGCCTGTTGTGTTCACTATTTTCAAAGTGGACTGTTTAATTAGGGTGTTTAAAAACTCAGCAGGATTTCTTCCTTCCGGAATGAATATAACTTCATCGTCCGGAAGCTCTTTGCCCTCAGTCTGAGATATATCCCACACATGAGTAATTTTAAAGCCTCTAAGTCTGCTGATTGTCTCTTTTACTGTGTCCCCTGTTTCTGGATCCTCCTTCTCTACTTCCTGCTTCACAATAATAGGCGCAAAAATGAATATGCCTTTTTCTCCTTTCTTAATTTTTCTTCCTTTATGCTTCCACTCACTAAAACCCTTTACATACGTTGCGTTCGGCTTCTGGTAGAATATAAGGATAAGGTTCTGCGCTGAGTAATTCTGCGGAAGCTGTACTGCAAACTTGAAGAAGTCCTTTACGTCTCCTTTGATTTCACTCACTGCATTCAACAACTTTTCCTTCAACTCCTTACGCTTCATTATCATGCCCTTCACCTCCTTGTCTTTTCTTAGGTAATGAAAAAGAGGCAGAGGAATTTCCAAGTCGCAGGCGCGCGGCGGAATATATCAAAACACCTCATTTAAAAATTACTTTTTAAGTAACAACCTGTTTTTATTTTGGATATTGCGCGGGGTGATGTCCCGAGGTACAAAATTTGGAAGAATTTTGTACCTCTAATATTTTTACTTGTAAAAATATTATATATTTTTAGTAGTTAAAAGAGTAGTTAAAAGAGTAGTTAGAGGTGAAACAAACGCAGGTAAAAAAAGCGTTTAACGAAGGTTTTTAACACATACTCCCCCATGTTTTAACACATACTCCCCCATGTTTTAACACATACTCCCCCATGTTTAAAGTAGACAAAAAAATAGCACCTCAGAGAGGTGCTATTTTTGTAATCAAATTGATTCTCTTTTCACATTACAATTTTAAATACCTGCGACTTCTTGTCGTACTCCCAACTTTTAATTATCTCTTTCTGCTTTAACTCCTCAAGTGTATTCTGTATTCGGGTAATATTAAATGTAAAGTGTTGCACATCTGCTTTTATACTGAGGCGCTTAAACAGGCTGGATGTGTTTATCCTGAACTCCTTGCTGTTCGTCCACCGCTTTAGGAATAGGTGTATTTCTAATGCAAGAGGTGAGAGTGATCCCAACGATTTTTCCTTCACCCACACATTCGGGTTTACATTTGCTATAGATAAGAAAAGTGGATTTAACGCAATAAACACATACGGCTGCTTTTTTTTATTAGTTAGATCCAATATTGTAACCAGAGATATGAGGTGTACGTCCTTCATTACATCCGCTGTTACGACTTTTCCATTTTCTACGTACTGTGCAGTGATAGAGAACGAGGTAAAGTTTAACTGAAGCAGAAGTTTTTTTACTTCAGAGGTACTATATCCCAGCAAGTCGCGTAACTCTTTTAGTGAAACGGGTATGTAAACTGCTTTTGCTTTTTTGCTTGCGTACCCTTCCTTCTTTGCTTTGTGCTGTAGGTAGAAGAACAACTTGAGCCCTGGTTTAGTTCTCGGAAGAGCAAGGCGTTTGTCCTTGAATCTTTCTGATTCGTTTATAAAATACGTGTTTACTGTTTCCTCTGTATTCGTCGTGGTTATAGAAATGACGAACTTCTGCTTTTTCCCGTCAATTGCCCTTGTGAATTCTCTCTTAACAAAACTCCTCTTTCCACTTCTGTCGAACGGCAGAATGTCTAAGAGGTTTAGAGGCACTGCCTGGTATACTTCTCCAAAGAGCGACTTATACGACATAATGCTGCCGTCCCCGTTCTGATTGAATATGCTTTGGATAATTTCTTCAGGGATTTTTCCGTCTTTGATTGGTACGACTTGTTCGCCGCGCTTCCTGATTGCGCGGAGCATTACCTCTTTTTCTTTTTCTCTCATCTGTTCGCCTCCTCTTTAACCTTTTTTTCACTGCTTTTAAGTGGATGCAGTCTTTTGCCTCCTTTGTCCTGCCCGTGAGAAAACGTCTGTTGTTTATAACAAATCCCGGACAAGTACAGGTATTGTTGCGGAGATTTACGATGTATTTCCCATCTGCAAGATATATGCCGTTCTCTAACTGTTTCACTTCTACATCTTTTTTCTTTTGAATAACCGCTTTGTTTTTCTCTTCAGGGATCCAGTGCACTTCGGCAGTCCTGAACCCGCTGAGCAGTGTCCGTGCTTTTTGTGTAAGAGGCGATGGCCTATTTCTATTTACCTGCTCAACGACAGTTTTGCAGTCTCCGTATACGGCTATTTCTTCGACTCCAAGAGAGAGCGCTTTTTCAAGCCCTTTGATGAGGCCGTAGTATTCAGGGCTTACGAGTACTATGCCTACTTCCTTGACTGTTTTCCCTCGTGAAACGACTGCGAAACTGTATTCCCTATTTTGCCTATGAAAGTATAACTGCGCTTTCATTTCTTTAAGTGCCTGAAGTTCACGTTTGGCGTACGGATAATAACCGTTTTATCCTGCTGGTACAGTCTATCAACTGTCTTTTCAAATCCGCTTTTTTGAGCAAGAGCCTCTATTTGGAAATTCGTTGTTATTATATGTTGCTCATCCGCACCATAACGTTCCTCTATCCACACGCCAAAAAACTGCGCCGTGTACGGTGTTGTAACTTCCCATCCAAAATCATCAAGTATGGCAAGTTTGGGCGAAGGAATTTTAAACTTTGTTTCAAATCTATGTGTTTCAATATCTATAAAAAGTTTAGGTATATTGAAAGACGCTATGAACTTGTATGCCATAATGCTTTGTATTTCGTTCATGAGATAGCGTTTTTCTATTGATATGGCTGTATCGTTTTCTCTGCTTTTGTAACCTTTCTCTATGAACTCTGTATTTTTAGCGTATACTTCATCCGTGTGTATAAACTTGTCAAAAACAGAAAGTGCCATGTAAAAAGCCCTTGTTGTTTTCCCCGTTCCGATACTTCCAACAAACCACACATTTTGGGTTTCTTCTTTTACGAGCTTCTTAGCTATTCCGTCCAGGATTTTTATGCTTTTCTTGTCTATCTTCTTGAAACTGTCAATATAACTTTTTGCAGTTGGGAATACCCTCTTTGCAATTTCAAGTGTTAGGTCACTTATCATAAGTTAATCACCTCTATTCCGTCTGTTGAATTGTCATTATTATTTCTGATTATCTGCATCTGGGGATATGCAGTATTGCGCGTTGAGAATATTGCCCATTTCGACAGTAGGATCGAGAGGTCTCCGTTTGTACGCCAGTATTTATCAGCAAGCATTACTCTTGCCGTATTTTTGATTCTGTCCAGGTCAAACTTCTTCAGTAGCTCCTTTACTGCCTTGCCTTCCCTTGCAAAGAACGCCCTGGGTTGTTTGTTAAATTCTTCTTCCGGCATTTTCTTCAGCTCAAGCCAGAACCAGCGTACAAGTTCAAGCGTATTTTTGTTTGGCGGCTCTTCGTTCTTTGCCTTCTTTACGAGCTCCTTCCAACTGCTCTGCGCAATGCGGAACTTCTTTTTATCTTTTTCCACGGCAAAGTATTTTCTCTTCATTGCGTGTGCAGCGGCAGGGATTTCGCCTTTGCCGGAATTCAGCACGATAATACTTTCCCCTTCTATCGTGGAATTTTCAAGCAGGCCCTTTGCAAGGCCTATTCTGTTCCCTTTAATGAGGTCAGTCGGCTTTAAGTCTGTGCGCTTTTCACGTCCTACTGCTTTAATGACAAAAGCAGTACTCCGTCCGTTTCTCTTTTTCTCCATTTCCCAGACGATTACATCCTCAACTGTAAAGTGCTGAGAAATGGCACTCTGCACTTTAAATATTTCAGTCGGCTCGTATACGATGAAGTAGAGGTGTGCATTCTCCTTTGCAACGCGAAACAATTCTGAAATAACCTCTCCAATATTGACTCCTGTTGCAAAGTCTGCTATAATGACGTCTGAAGATGCTTCTGGCAGATTTGTGAGCGATTGCGGCAGGTTGCCGTTCACAAGGCTTTTTACAAAGGGCGCTGGTTCTGCAGCGTCCTTTCTCTTTTCTGTCTCCTCGATAACCTTTGCCTTCTCGTAAACGGTTTTAACGCCCACTTCTCCTCTTTTTGCCTTTTCCCACGCTTCCTTTATTTTGGGATGTTTTTCTGCAACTTGCTTTATCTTCTTTGCCCTTTCTACCGTTGCGTGCCCTATGCCTACTCTTTTTGCTGCTTCGCGGGACGCCAACTTTTCGTTAGGGGGGGGTTGGGTGCCTGCCTCCGGATCCTCGATTTCCTCCGCGGAGGAAATCGAGCGGATGCCCATAAAATCTGCTTTTCTCATTTTGAGAATTTCCTGGTTTTCCTCGGCATTTTTCAGGTTTTTCATCTTTCTAATTTTTCCCTCTTCTGCGAGCACCTTTTCATATTCAAGTGCAATCTCTGCTTTCTGTGCAGCGTTGAGGTGCCTTCTGCTCGTGTTAATCTGGATAATAAAGATCTTTACCTGTATGCGGAGCTCCTCCTTGCTGCAGTCTTCCCCGCACTCCTCGTGGAACGTCCTCACGTCGACAGGTACAGAGGCAAGGTTAAGTTCCTTTGCAATCTGCAGCCTCGTGTATCCGTCTATTACCGTACCGTCGGGCAGGGTGAGGATGCAGGAAATGTACGGATCAAACCCCCGCTCCTTAATGGATTCCTTCAAGCGCTTGTAGTCGTCCTCGGATGGACGCGGGATAAGGCTTAAAAACTCTTCGTCAATCTTTAAGTCACTTATTTTCTTGTATTGTATAAACATCTTTGCCTCCTTCTATCAAATCTATTTTTTAGTTATGAAAATTTTGCCAATTTTTGTTATCGTGCCCCCCACAAGACACCTTCCTTCAGGTGGGGATATTTGATTTTTTCGCATGTTGTATTACAATCTTGGTGGAATACGCCTGTCGAGTATGCAATGCATACGCTGAAGCAGGAACCAGCGGGAAGCCGTGAGGCATTACCGCTCCCTGAAAACCAAAGGGAATCCTCTTCGTTTGCGGAGAGGGGGAGGTCAACAAAAAAAGACACGGAGGATTTCCGTGTCTTTTCCCATTCTCCTCCTTAGTAAGCAAACCATCTTTTTTGTACGTGTACGCTGGGCTTTTTTGAATAGGAGGTTTTGCTCTGCGTACAACAGGCCTTATTTTTAACGCCTTCAACGGGCTCAGAAATTCAAAATCATCTGCTATCATCATCAAATATATTTGTGTTATCTATATCTTCACCATCGTCACTATTGAATTCATCATCATACGTATCGACGTCATTGTCAAAAGGATTGTCTGGTATAATTGGTGAATCTTTATCCAATTCATCCAGAATGTTAAACATATTATCATCTGGTGGCGGGATAGTTACGCCATTTTCAATACATTTCTGAAGAAATTTAATTGCCTTTCTGTTCAACACTTCCAACGCTTTATCACCATTTATCAACTCAATTTGATCTCGAACACGGGCCTTTATCCTTTGATCTATCTTATAAATTTCTTTATACGTGATATATTTTCCATCGTCTGTTGGTACAAACCTATAAGGGAATCTGTCTAAAATAAGGTCTGGAACTTCACACAGCAAAATTGATTCACTATTTGTAAGGTTGTACTTTTCTTTTAACTTTTTTATCGCCTCTTCATATTTTTCTGGCATCATATCCACTTTCACTCCTTTTCTCCCTGTTCTGCATTATTAAAAAAATTTTTCGTACTTCCAATTTTTATTCTATGTAATTTTTCTAATTTGTCAATAGGTAAAATCGCATATATATGGTTTGTTTCCCTCACGGAGGAAACCTAACGGTAAACTAAAAGAAAAGGTGCCTTTACGGCACCTTAAAATCTCTCAAAAATTGTTAAATTTTTAGGCATGCGCTGAAATAAGGTTTTCTATCTCTGTATTGAATTCTTTTACCGCTGCGAGGGTGTTTAATTTACCCTTATATTTGAGTGTCAACTTAGAGGCTTGTTCTGGATCTACTGTCTTGAGTTTATAAAAAAGTCTACGGGATAGAGCTTTTGCATTTTCAATTGCTGGTTCTGTTACAGTAGTACGATGGGAATGAGATTTTGAAGAAGAATGAAAACCTTCTTCATTTTCAGGGTCGTCACCAGTCGGGACGAGGAATAAGTTCATGAATACATACTTTACTGCCCCTGTAATTGCTTTATAAATTCCCTTGTCTCCGTTGTCAGCTCCCTGGCCTATAAAAGAACCAGTGATTCTCTCTTCAGGATTCTCAACGAGGATAAAGGAATACTTTACCTCCACGGTCGTTAACACCCTGCCTTTTTCTCCAATTGGCATCATTTGCGGATTTGTTACATCCACTTTAAATATAACGCCGTGCTTTTTGAATAGCGGGTTGACGTACTCTTTTATCTTGCGCTCAGAAATGTACTTGTACCCCATTTTTGAGTTTACGCCGTCTTTTTTCAGGTAGTCTGGGAGTTCATTCCAGACTTCCATAAGTACCTCATAGATACTTTTTAATGCTGCTTTTTTTGTGGTACTCATACTTCACCTCCTTGGTTTAGTTTTGTGTAAGTTTTGCAGAGAATTTGTTTTGTTTTCAAAAGTGGGATAGAGATTAAAAAAAGGAAGGGAAAATAATAACCCTTCCTTTACTGAGCCGCAAGCGCTGCAACGGCCTTTTGCAGCTTCTTTTGAGCGGTCTTCGATTTGATCACTTTTCCCATATCCAGGTATATGAGGAAGATTTTGATAAACGTCTTCTGGGCTTGTGCAGATACGAGGGCATTTTTGATTACCTCTTTTTTATCCTGCTTACTGTAGTACACGTGGAGGTATGCTTTGCAGGAGTTCACGTAGTCGCTTTCTCCGTATGCCCTGAACTTTTTCTTCAGCTGTACAAATGTTTCAGTGCCATTGTCAAATTCAATGAAATACACATTTTCGCCGCGCTCGATATATACATCAGGCCTAATATTTCCTATATTGAATTCTGTGTTCAAAGCAGTAATACGTCCGATTTCACTTTCTCTTAGAAGTGATTCTGCAACACCAAGCCCGTGTATAACGCTTTTCACGGTGAAAAGCGGGACTTTCACTTGCCTTACTTTGTTTTTTTCAAGCAAGGAAGCTCCTTTTTTGTCAATCCAGAATATGAACTGTGATTGCTGGGATAATCGCCCACCTTCAAGATACCCGTGCAGATACAACCATTTTAGAACCTTTGTTCTTGTGGAAAGATTCGCCCACCTCAAAACCTGATCTTTAGTTGCATACTGTACGAACTTGAAAAGATACAATGCTGTAAGTGCACCGCGGGGCAAGTCGTCCTCCTCCTGGAATATGGGGACTTTCTTGTTCTCTTCCCTTTCAATCTTGTACCGCTCATCAACGCTGGTGGCATATAAGAGTTGCGTGCTCATATTACCACCTCCCCTCTCTTTTGTATTCACAAAAGTTCATTAAAAAGTCAAACTTTTTTGAATACTTATTTAAACATTTATAGGAGGTGAAATATGGAAGTAAAAGAAAAAACAGAAATAAGAACCACCTTGTTAAACGCTCACTTTCATTGTCCTTACAGGTACAAAAGAATAGTGGAGGAAGGAGGGTTAGAGAAAACAGAGGCAATGGCGAAAGGCACACGCGTGCACGCTGCGCTTTCTGAAATTAACAAAGGGCAGGAAGTAGACATAGAGGAAATTCCAAGAGAGGAAAGAATGCTCATAAGAAATGCAACTACGTTCCAAACAGAAAATCCAATCGTGGAAGTCTCTATGAATATTCCTATATCGAGTGAATTTACTCTTGAGGGAACGGCAGACGTAGTCGTAGCGCAGAGAAACCTCATTCACGATTACAAGACAGGGTATGTAACGTATCCTGCAAAGGCGTCTCTGCAGCTATTTCTCTACTTCTACCTCTTCCATCATACAGTCCAGAAGCTCCCAAGCGGCGTCCTTACGTTTGAATTTGTGAGGACGGGCAGAAAAGAAACGGTTAAACTTCCCGCCGACAAAATCCTTGAGGTTGCTGAGAAAGGCATAGAGGACTTCCTCAAGGATACTACTTTTGAGCCGCGGTTGAACCCTTTCTGCAAGTACTGCCCTTACGCCTTTGAGTGCCCTTTGATCCGCAACATAATTAAACACGGAAAAGGGCCTGCAAAAAAGTTTGCAGCGGAAGTCCTGAGGTACCAGATTACTCGGGCGCTTGCAGACGTCGACGAAAGCGGAGTTGATAAATTAGGGCATGCAGAGGTGTACGTGCGGGAAAAAGAAGTACAGAAGTTAGATGTCCAGGAAGCAGTCAGCATAATGACGCCTGAAGAGGTAATAAATGCCGTTTCTGCCCTGGACGTTAGAAAAGTGCCTGACATTGTTAAGACGCTTGCTCTAAAAGACTTTACGAGAAAAGAGGTGGTTCTTGGCTACGACGTAACTAAATGAAAACTAAGCGAGAACGAAACGTTCTCGCTTAGTTGTTTGAAAAAGCTTTGTAACAGTATTATATACAGAAATGCAAAAAAAGTTAGGGTAGGAAATTCCTACCCTAAAGAATTGTTATTAAAAGGGGTTGGACAGGAGACTGAAGATTTCTCCTCAGCCTGATCCCATCCTGTTATTTTGCCGGGCATGCCACCCGGCTCAGGTGCGGTCCAGGAAAAAATCCAGGACGCTCGCACCAAAAAGCCGGGCAACATTGCAACGCCCAGCAAATCCCCTTATTTATCTGAAAAGGTTATGCAAATACCTTTAAAATCTGTAAACCATAAAAAAGGCAGGCAAATTGCCTGCCTTGAAGTTGTTACTCTTCCTCCTCTAAGTCTTCCTCCTCTAAGTCTTTGTAGTCTGGAAAGTACTTCTTGAGGAGATCACTGTCTCCGCTTGCGAGAATTTCTTGGAGCGCTTCCTCTTCAGTAACGACTTCTGCGTAGTCTCTTTCACCCTGCCAGTTGCTGCCGTAGATGATGACAAACCTGCCGTCTTTCAGCTTTGTAATCCCCTTATGGTGTCCAGTGCTTCCGCACGTCCAGTTACGTCCATCCCAGTAGTCTAAGGCATCGTTGTACTTCACTCTGCTGATGATTTCGTTACCGTCGTAAACTGGCACTTTATACACTTTCTTTTCTTCTGCCATACTTCACCTCCTATTGTTTTTGTAGGTAATGAAAATATACTATGATTTCAGCAAAATAAAAAATGGAGTGTATTTACACTCCAAAGAAGTGAAGTAATACAGTTTCCTATGTGATGATAACAACAGCCTTCGCCACGTCCTTCGCCGTATCCTTTATCTTTTCCTCTGCTTTTTGTATGCTTTCCTGCACGTACTCCTCTGAGGTTATACTTTCCGTGCTGGAAGACGATTCCGACAGTTGAGCATCGTAGCTTTGTTCTATGGATGTTGACAGCTCCATTATTTGCTGCTGCATTTCCTGCATCATGTCGCCTGTTGAATCCTGTGAAGCGCCTCCCATTGCTTCACCGCTTCCAGCAGAAATTCCTCCCATTGCGTCCATTCCCATTCTCATAGCTCCTCCTGCAATTTTTTCATTTGCCTGCCGCATATTTTGCTCCATTCTCATATACGCCATGTCAGTTTCGTAGCTCACTTTAACCACCTCCATTGCTAAAATGATTCCCCCGCATGGGTTTTTACGCAGGGGGAATCAAAAATTTGTTATCATAAATAAAAAATTTGTTCCTAATACAGTTATGAAAAAAGGCAGGTTTTTTGTCAACCTGCCTTAAAAGATTTTTTACATTGCAAGCATCTGGATAAAGTGCAGAAGGAAGCCCGGAGCAATTTCTGCAAATTCAAGGACTTCTTCAAAGCTCATGTATCCATCTGTCCCGATAAGCACTACTTTTTCTGGGAACTTTTTACTTCCTTTTACTATAAAGTATTCATTATTTCCGTTCCGCTCCAATCTGTACCCGCTGTAGGTGAACAGAAACAACGGAGGAACTTTCTTCGATTCACTGATGTCGTCCAGCGTACTTCCTATAATAGCAATGTGGTCACTTACCATGTCAATAATGCGGGACACTTGCGTGTTAAATTCTCTGATTGCTGTTAGTTTTTCGATGCTGTTCATCTCTATTCACCTCCTACAATATTCTCCATTAGTACTTTAAATTCGCGCGGGTCGGTAAGTTTAGATCCAACTTTGTATACCCTGCCCATGTACTTATTTACTTTTCCGTGAACTTCATCTATGCAGTTTATCAAAAGCTGCGTAATTGCATCCGTGTACTGAACAGCATCTTCGTAAGGAAGTACGCGAATATTGTCTTCAGCAAGCTTCTCTCTTTCTATTTCAAGATCTGAATTCTGCGACACGAGGACTATTTCGTTGCCTTCTCTTATTGCAATACCCTCAGGCTTTAAAAACCCTGCTTTCTTATACAAAAATATTCTTTCTCCCTTATCTGTGCATTCGCTGCAGATGTCGGGAATAAAATACAGATCGTTAATTATGTTGCCGATAAATTCAGGCAGATCCTCTTCGTTCAAAAGAAAATCTTTATCGTTCATGAGCTGGTACAGTATCATCATTCTATTATTGTTAAAATATACTGTTCTTCTTACTCTCATTATCCTTCACCTCCTATATTTTTTGATGCCTGTCGTCTTGTAGAGCAGATTACCGATGAATTCGTTAAACGACTCTATGACTCTGACAAGTTCTGATACGGTTTCTATATCCTTTGCCTCGCTGTTTTCAACAATCTGGAATTCTACCGTGTTTCCTTTCCATCTAATTCCGATGCCGTTGTAGTCGAGCTTCTTCACAAATTCAGGATCTGTAAGCCTTGCTCTCTTCAGGAACTCCGTGATGTAAAATGAATCTCTTGGAAGGATCTCTTTTGCGTAATGTGTCAGTAATACGTCGTATGTTTGGTGGATAATGTAATGCTCTGTGTCCTCTACATCTTTTCTAATTCCCATTTAAGCCACCCCTTTTTTCGCAAGCTTCACAGCAATGTTTGGAAGGTAAGCAATGGAGTGGTAATATGGCGCATCGCCGTAAGGTACAACGCTGGTTTTAATATCTGTAAAGCGGCCGTATAATGTGTTGCCGTAGTAGCTGTCAAAAAACATCGGCAGTTGGCTTACTACGTCAAGTACTTGTTCGGTATCTGCAAAAGAAATGCTCGTACCAACGCTCTTTCTCATATCTTCTACTCTATCTGGAATAATGTAGTACTTTATCCCACTGCTGTCCTGAACGCTAACCACAAACCTAAACTCGCCGTTTACGTCAGTAAGTTTAACGGTAGTTTTCAGATTTTCTCTCACAACGTATTTGTTAGATATTATCTTTTTGATGTACTTCCCGTTCTTTTCGCTGTCCATGTCGCGCAGGAACTCGTTCACCATTTCCTCCATGCCCCTTATTATTTCAAGCATCTTTGGGGTGACTTTCTTTTTAGGGTGATTTGCAGTGCCCATTGTCCTTCCGTAGTTTTTCAGGAGAGTCTTTGAAATAAACTCCTTCTGTACCTTTTTCTCCAGCACTTCAACAATCTTGTCGTACATATACTTCACCTCCTTGACTTTTTTTAAAAGTAATTCAAAAAGAGCCCGTAATTTTCAAAAAAAGAAAGGCAGGTATTACCCTACCTTAACAGACTTTTTCTTCGCCTTTTCTATCTTTTCGGAAGCCCGTACAAGCGTTCCGAAAAGTTTCCTTTTCATTTCCCTCATCTCGCCCTGCAAATAGTCAGAAAGGTGCTCGTACTCTTTGAACATTTCTGGAGCTTCTATACCTACTTTTTTGACTTCCTTCAGGGCAAGGTGGATGAAGATCGCTGTTGCCTCTTCGTTCAAAGGTGCCTCAGAGGAAAGAGAACTCAATGCTATCATGAGGTCCGCATCTGATGCCTCTCTCATCCCGTCTACTGCGTTGTGTATCCGCTCTTCAAGAATTACCTTGCCGAACCGTTTTACGAGGTCAGGATCCCCAGGTACAGGTGCAAGGATAAATCTCTGGAACTCTTTGCTGAGCTTCTTGAAGTCTTCATCATTAACCTCTCTCATACTTCACCTCCCTGCTGTTTTATTATGTGATTTCAAAATTTATGAAAATTTTGAAAATGAGATTGACAAAATTTTTAGAATTTGTATAACTACATTAGACAAAATTTTTTATATAACAAATTTTTTGAGGGGATAATTCCTTTATGGTTTTATCCTCTCACTTTTTTTATGCCTGCTCTTTCGTATTGCAAATTTTATATAACTGCATATAATAAGAGTATGCTTATTATTACTAAAAATATGCTTCAACAATTTTTAGGGAGAAAGGGGTATATAACTTATTGGGTCGTTGAGTCTCTTTTTCCAAAACCTCCAATCTTTGTTTCCAATATCGTAATAGACGTTTCACGCTATTCAAAGAATACACAGAAAAGAATCAAGAACGTTATTTCTGGCTTTATATCCTTTACAACAAAACAGTTTTTTGTAAACGACATAATAAAACGAATTGATTATAATGAGAAGGTTCTGAAGAACGATATAAGGATTTCTTTAATGCTTTCTCTATACATAAACGATAAAATCTTGCCTCCGTACGATATTCACTTCTCAGATATTCAAAAAGAAAAAGCCCAAGACAAAGTTGTTACATTTGCCCGTCGTTTCAAATATCTCTTAAAAGGAAAAGAGCTTTCCCCTCAGACTATAATACTGATTACTACACTCTTATCATTCAAGCACAATGAACATGACAAGATCCTAAAGAGGAAGAGAATATCATTTGGCAGTAAAGAAAAAGAGAAAATAGATATATTTAGAAATGAGCTGGAGAAAAATATACAAATTGTATATACGAAATGATTTTGTGCACCTAAAAGGGTATTTCTCTTTCGTATATACAATTTATTTTTGGTGTTTAAGTATTAAAAATGAAAGCTTTTTTCAGTGTTCTTTGGCACCTGTGTATAATAAGCCCCTCTGAGTCAGGGGGGGTAAGCACAAAATACAGAAAATTTAGATAACTGTATTGAGAACAAATTAGAAACGTAGAAATGGAGGTGATACAAGTGAACAACAAAAAAGTGCGATATGAACTAAAGAAAATTCCACTTGGAAAATTGATTTCAAAAGGGTTTGTCATAAGAGATGCACTCCAGTCAGGTTCAATAACTGTTTCTGGAGAAGCCCGTGCAAAAAGCGCTCCCGTTGATGGGGAGGGCATTAAAGAATTAGCAAAGTCTATACAGGAAGTGGGATTATTACAAAACATGGTCGTGGTTCCGCGCGACGGAACAATGTTTGAGGTTATTACAGGTAACAGAAGGTTTAGAGCGCTGAAATCCCTAAACCTACCACGCGACTTTCCTGTACCTGTTCTCGTTGTTTCAAGTAAAAAGGTCTCCCGCGCAAAGCTTCTTGAAATAGCACTTACTGAAAATTTACAGCGGAAGAAGCTTTCAATTACTGAACTTAATGAAACTTTAATAGATATTCTTGTGGAAAGAGTTTCAAAAACAGCCATTCCAGATTATCCGGAAAGCATTAACAGAGATCTTATTGCGCAAGGTTTATGGTACTTGAACATCCTGCTTGATCCGCTCATATCTGTGAAACCGAATGCTTCACATGGTTTTTTAAACTTTGTCGAACTACTAAGAACAATCTTAAAAGAAGAGTTGGATACACTTGGCATTAGTTTTATGGACTATATAGTGAAAATATTTCCTGTTTCCGCTGATAGCGAGATAAGACTAAATGTCGTTAAAGGAGAATTAAGTTACAACGACGCAGTTGTTTTATCGCGTATAAAAAGTAGAGAACAAATAAGCAAAAATACAGACAAAGAAGACGATGAAGACAGCAGTACCCAGGTTAAGGTTTTGAAGAAGGTTATCTCTGAGTATGTAGATGTTTCGGACGAAGAGAAGGAAGCAATTAGAGAAGAGGATAGAAAACGATTTATAAAGCACTACACCCAGCAGGACTATGATACAAAAGAAATTGTTCGCAATGAAGCTGAAAAGCTTGGCATTAATAGAGGGGTACTTCCTGAAAAGAAAGTAATAACTGCTGTAAAGAGAAATACTGTAGGATTTGAAGAGATAGAAGGAGGCAAAGATGTTAATCCTGACGAGGTCCTAAAAGAGCTTCTTAGAAATGAAGCATCCCCTGAGAAAATACTTATCGCATCTGAGCAGATTTCAATTGAGCAAATAATGGCGAATTTTGAATTTCTATCTGAAATTAAAAAATCCATTGTTTTTTTTAACATAATAAACCGCTTTGAAGGGCAACTCACGGACAGTAAAGCTTCTTCATTATTTATTGATAAAGCAAGAGTGGATGCGCTGAGCGAAGTAATGGAATTTATAAGGAATATGGCTTCTCTTGAGAACGACACTCTTACGCAAGACGAAAAGAAGGTGAAGTCAGAGGAAGTTGGGTTTCCAGACGAGATTATTATGGACGTGCTGGGAAGGTTTTTTGAAGTGTATGGGCGCAACCTGCAGAAGCTTGCACCAAAGGTTCAGAATTCAAAGAAAAGTCTCCGCGGTGATGCTATTCGCTCTGATGTATTGCCGGTCGTTTCGGCAATAATCTCCAGTATGACAGAAAAAGAAGGAGAGATTGCATGATAGTCGGTGGAAAGAAAGCAAAGGAATATTACGACATTATAGAAAGGGAGATTGTTCAGCACTCCGTTCGTGTATCTGAGTTCGCGTTCCATATGTCTGCTCAATCAGGAATAGGTAACCCGGAAGTAATGGCATACGCAGGTGCTTACCATGACATAGGAAAACTATTTATTATCGATGTTATTGCAAAACCTGGGCTTTTATCTGAAGAGGATATAGAAATCATCAAAATGCACCCATTCTACTCTGTTGTTATTTTGAAGAGTAGGCCTGTGCATCATGAAATTCTTGATCTTATATTGACTCACCATGCGTATCCGGACGAAAAAGGCTATCCTGTTCTCACGCACGTTTCAGAAGAGCAGATGATTATTCAAGTTGCAGACATATATGACGCTCTCAACTCAGAACGCATATACAGGAAAAAACCGAGAAAAAACGGATGGGAAGACGTTGTCTTATCTCACAAAATTCCGGAAGACTTTATATCTCTTATAAAGGACGCCTCTAATGTAAAAGATAAGCCGATAGGAGATGTTCTTGAGAGAGATATTCAAAAGTTTCTTAACTACACGCTCATAAAATAAAGGGTGCAAAAATGCACCCTTTATTAGATTTAGTTAGTCAAAGATTGGATCATCATCTCCGCCTTCGGAAGAATCACTCTTCTTAGATCCTCCTTCAGAGGATTTAGAACCACCAAGGAGCTGGATGTTTCTCACAGCAACAATAAGTTGCTCGTGGTTGTTCTTGTCCTTGTAGCTTCTCAAAGAGCCTTCAACAAGAATCTGTTTCCCTTTTGTAAGGTACTTTCCGATAGATTCAAAAAGCTTTGCCGAAAGAATTACCGGAATAAAATCTGTATGAGTGTTCCCATCTTTGTCTTTTCCACCGTCAACTGCCACGGTGGTGATTCTCTTTTCATTAGGCTCGCGTGTGAGCCTTCCTAATACGATTACTCTGTTAAACATAGTTCGCCTCCTTAAAAATTTTTATAAATAGGTTATGAGAAAATTCGCAAAAACTGTCAAAGAGATTAACAAAAAATTGAAGTTTTTGCATAACTATTTGTGAACAGAGGAAAAGGCATTACCATGCCACTTACTTCACGGGGGGAGCAATCCTACCCAGGGGGCTTTCAAGAAGCCCCCTTTTCACTTTTTCAATTAAAATAGGCCTCCTGGATTTCAGGAAGCCATAAATTTGTTTTCCGATGTGCCGAGCGAATACTTTGTCGTTGTAAGACAAAGTAACAGGAAATTCTATCCCTCCCTTCACAAGTCCATATCTCCTTAGAAATGCAGTGAGGAAGTACCTATAAAGCTTTCTTCCTTTCCCAGTTTTTACTGTAGAAAAGTACAAAACGAGTTCCGCAAGGGTTGCGAATTTGTAGTGCAGTACCTTTCTCCGGTTTCGTTCTTCAACAAGCTTTACGAACAGTATTGGTGCAGGTGGAATATAATTTGCATCTTCGACTACAACCTTATCATCCACGTATTTGATTGGGGATGTAAGGACAGTATTACTTATGTCTTCATTTACAAATACTGTTTGCATTATGCTGCCTCCGCTTCTGCAACTTCGAGAATTCTACTGCAAATGTTTATAAATCTTCCCGGATCGACTTCAGTAACGTTTTGATGTTTCAGCACCATAAGTGCTGCGTAAACGATTTCTGGATCCTGCTTGTAGTACTTGCCCTGGATGACGACAAAAACTGCTTTTCCTCCTATGCTGAGATCTCTTAAAAGGTCGTTAACAGAAAACCTCTCAGCAAGAATGATTGCGTTTTTCGTTGTAAACATGCTTCACCTCCTAAGATTTAATCTGTAAAGGTTATGAAAATTTTTTACAAATAAAGCAAAAGGCAGGCAAAAGCCTGCCTAAAAGATTTATTTCAGCAGAATGCTCATCAGAGTTTCTGCTATTACCTCTGGCAGTTTACGAGGTTTTTCGGCAATCTTAAACCTTCCCCTTAAGAATATTTCGGGAAAGTTAATAAGTGTTCCTACACCAACGCCCCACAAGCGCACTGCCAACGCTTCTTCATTCCAGCCTTGAGGAATAATTTCTGAATTTATAAACGCGCCGTCGGATATAACAATGAGTTTATCTTCTTTTGGAACCTCTACTACAGCACTTTGTGGATATGTTTCCCCTATACTTAACGGTGTGAGGTGGTCGATCTGCGACACTGGATATGAACTATCGCTGTAGTAAAAAACTGAAAACGGTATGTGAAGCTTATTCATCACAATCCAGAACACCCTTGCGGCGATGAAGGCATATACTTTCCTATTACTATCCTGCATACTACCCGAGGCGTCCACAAGCAAGGCTACTCTTCTTCTGAGAAGCTCTTTGCTTTCACTCCGCCTTTTAAACCACGCAGGGGAGGATACTTTGTTTTTCATCCACAGCTTCTGGTCAAACTTGCCCGAATATGCAATTTTATCTCTAATAGTGGATAAAGCCTTAATCTTGTTGTAAGTTTCTTCAGCAAGCAGATTGGAAAGCAGAATTTCTTTTTGGTATTTCTCATTATTATTGTTGTGCAGAAGAGCGTCGATCAATTTTTTATCTGTTGTCTTGATCTGAGATACATTTGCTTCTTTTTTTGTTTGGTTTACCACATTTTCCTTAATTTCGTTCTGCTTGGTGCGGAGTTCCTTCCGTACACGGCGCAGGGATATAACTGCATCTGCCTTTATAATACTTGCCTTGCTTTTCTCTTTGTTTTTACTACTCTCTTTGCCGTCCTGGCTTTCTTTGCCATCCTGTTTATCTGTTTCTTCCTTTGTTTGTTTGCTACTTTCCGTCTGTTGGTCAACAAACATATTGTTCAGCAATTTAACGATCTCGTCTGCTATCTTTACTGTCATGTGCGGGTCTTTCTCTCCCCTAATTTTGTCAATCAGTCCGTATGCTTTCCTCACTTTTTTCGTGTACTGAGGCATGAAAAGCGTGTCTTCATAGTTCAATCCGAGCAACCCGTGGGTAATTATACACGCAAGTACAGCCTTGATCGGGTTGCTGAGAACTGTATTTGAGACTTTGAATATCTGAAGCGCGCTTTTAATGTTGTTGTACTGAAGCAGTGCTGCAATATACATCGTCGGTGCAAGAGACTCGATGCGTACATCTTCAACGACGTTGAAGACTTCTTTTCTCAAATCGCTGCTGTTGTGCAGTTCGTCAAATAGAAACTGCGGGGTGAGCATTACGTGCTGCATTTCATGGTACAGCGCCGCAAGTATGCCGAGGCTGTCTTCGTTGTAGTTCACGTATATACTGCGTCCATTTGTATATGAAGTTCCTCCGTAGTAGACGGCTACGTCCTGTTCTGTGACTGCCCTTGCAACGCGGGTAAGGATATTGTCTTTTACTCCAGCTATTACTTCTGCCATACTTCACCTCCTAAAATCTTTTTTATGTGATGAAAAGAATTATTCCATAAGGCAAAAAAGCGGGCTAAAAAGCCCGCAAAAGATTTCTTTACACAGACAGAGCAGTTTTCAGAATAACGTCCCTTTCCTCAGGTGGGAAGAGCACAGTCATCCTGTCAACTGCCATTGGCACGTCTCCGTTAAGCATTGTAGCTTCGCGGCAGATCTGCTCTACAAGCCGTGTTGAGAAAGGAGACATCTGTCCGCCTTCCTCCTTGTTGATGTTCCTAATTTTGTTGGCAAGTGTGACAATGCGTGTTGCAAGGTCTTTGTCGAATTCCTTATTTACCATCAGATCGATTTCTGAATCTTGTGGCAAGTAAGGGACGAATACAGGAGTAAATCTGTCGAACAGTGCTTTGTCGTCAACAACGTTTCCGTACCTGTACCCGGGATTTCCTGCAGCGACTACGGTAAATCCAGGCTTTGCAGAAATTACTGCCTCTTTTTTCTTCCCCGTATTCCTATCTGTAGTAGAAAAACCCATGTATAGCTGTTTTCTGTGGTCTAATGCAGAGTAAACAGCCGCAAGAAGTGAACCTCTTCCTTTCAGGAGTTCGTCAAAGTACGCGATGCCGCCGTTTAGCATTGCAAGAGCCAGAATGCCAGGTTGCCACCTCAATCCGCCTCTTTCATCTGGCTTAAACATACCGACAATGTCCTCTGCAAGCATGCTTGAAGTGATGATAGTTGAGTACAGCTTCTGCCTGAGGTGTTTTGCCAATTCTTCAATGAGAAGCGTCTTTCCAGAGCCTGCTTCTCCAAGCAAGATAAATGGAATGCCCTGCTTAATAAAAGAGATAGTTTCCTTAATGACCAGTCCGCCGAGAGGATCGATGAAAGAACCAAGTGCCTTTGGGGCGCTAACTACGTAAGTTTTGTGGATCAATAACTGGTTTAGAGAGCGAAGCGTAATAGTAGTTGGAGGAACCGCGACACCTTTTGACTCTGCAACTTCTACGACAATTTCGTACTCTTTGAGATCCTGATATACCTGTTCAAGGAAATACAAAAAACTATTTCTGTCCCAGTCCTCTGTAATCATATCTCTTACTCTACCTTTAACGAGGATAATGTCGGCAAAGATAACGGCAAGCCCGAGATGCCAACATGTATGTGGCGTATTGCCTGTCATTGCTTTGCACTTGTGAACAACGCGAATCTCGTGCTTTGTTTTGTTCACGCTTATACCCAGCTTGTATATATGCTTGCTTGAGCTGGACTGAACTGATACCGTCAAGGACTGCGGAGTAACAAGCAATCCTTTTACGAGGTTGAGATTCGCCATTGCCTTTACAAACGATACGGACGGGGCAATGTTATTTCCATCTTGGTTTACGAGTGACGTAGGTGTTCCCCCAGAAACGATTCCTATTTCTGGGACGTCTATGTCAGCCTTTGTTGTAAAAAAGTCTCCGATAGTAAATTTGTTCTCTGCCATACTTCACCTCCTGAAATTTTTGATTTGAGTATGTGATGCAGACGGCAGAGATAATTTTCAAACTTTTTCAAGTTTAAGAAAGCCTGATTTTATCAAGATTTTTTGCATACAAGAAACCCAAATGGATAGGGCACTCCTATTGACAGATTCTAAAATGTGCATAAAATAAATAGTGAAAGCAGTGAAAGTCTGCCAACAAAAAACGGTGGGCTTTCGCCCACCTATAAGAGTTGTTTTTACGGTATTCTGGCATTTGTCCAGGAACCACTTCCACCACCCGTTACGACGATTACGGATGTGGAAGTCCCCCTTGAACTACGGTAATGTTCAAGGGGTTTTCTTTTTCTGCAGTGCTGCCTGCGAGATTCTTTGAGAACCTCTCTGGCAAGACGCAAAGCTAAGTATAGCATCTCCGCCTCCTTTCCATTATTTCTATTGTTATGAAAAAATCTCTTTTTTCTGTCAATCGTTGGAATTTTGACAAACTTTCTGTTATTTTGTAGGTGGTTTACACTTTTGAGGCGTTTTTTCATAACTACACTATGCAAGACGGTATATTCGACATAACAAAAAAAGAAGTTGAGCATGAAACGAAGTGCATAGAAGTACTGAACTCACAGTTTCCTGATGAGGAAGAGGAAACTGCAAAGAGTTCGGCTCGCATGCTCTCTGCCCTGCACGGACTGCCGGGCTGGGTAGCGTTTAATGTCGCATTCATTCGCAACAAGCTTCACATATTCTTCTCCACGACTCAAGGGCAAAGCATAGCGGTGGATGACGCTGTGTTCTCCGCTTATCTTTATTCTGAAACAAAACGCATTACAAACCCCATTATCAATGCAGACATTCAAGCCATATTTACGTTAAAACCTGCCGTTAGAAATATTGCTTATCAATATACAACCCTTGAAGACTTCAAAGAAACGGATCCTCTCGCATTTCTTACGAATGCTGTCTATAACGAGAGAGGAGAGGATGCTGTTATTCAGATAGTATTCCAAGGCATAAGGGACGAGGCGTGGAGAAGAATTATAGGCAAGTTGGAGGCAAAACTCGTAAGAGATCCCCAAGGTGCTGGCATTATGAGGATAATTGCACCTGGGCTTTACGGTGCAGATCCTCTTGGAAGGATGCCTGTTCCACCTACAATTCAAAAGGAACTGATGAGCGCAGCGTATAAAAAGATGGATATTGCGTTTAAAGTTAACGTGAATGTAGGTGCAACGTCTGAGGCGCATGCAAGAGACCTCGTTCACGTGCTCGATACACTTGCCCAGATGAACTACATGAACATCGGTGCGAGAAAAGATAAACTTAAACTATTTCTCATAAATCCGCAGGTAGAGGACAGAGGAATGCTGATGGTGTCAAAAGAGCTTGCGTCTATTGTGCATCTCCCCTCAAAGAAAGTGAAGACGCCCACCATCGAGACAACCTCTGTCCGTGTTTTAACTGTGCCTCCTATTCTTGAGGACGGCATTCAGATATGCGAATCTTATTTGCGTGGAAGGACGTTCCCTGTGAAAGTCACGGAGCGAGACCTTGCCACGCATTTTACCATTTTAGGATCCACCGGTACAGGTAAAACAACTTTTATCGTGAACATGGCGAAAGCCTTTATGGAAAAAGGCTGGGGCTTTACGGTGATAGATCCTCAGGACGGAAGGCTTTTAAAGCGTATTGTTGCTCTTGCTAAGAAAACTGGAAGAGAGGACGATATTGTCTGGTTTAACCCGTTCAACGAGGATAAGGTAATTACACTTAACCCCCTCAATCCCTGGAAGGGATTTGACCCCGAAAGTCTTGCCGCACTCCTTACAGATGCGTTCTACAGAGTATGGCGTACTTCATGGGGGCCGCGCCTGGAATACCTCCTGCACATGGCCTTACTTTCAATGGCATTCATAAATAGCAGAAGGCAAAGCGATGAAGAGACAGAGGAAGAACAGAAAATGTATTACACGCTAAATGAGATATTCTATGTGTATTTAAAAAAAGACTTATTCAGCCAAATGGTATCAGAGCTTGAACAATTTAGCTTTACGTCAATATCAAGTGAAATTACAGCAGTAATAGACTTACTTACTAAGTCAAGGCAATGGAGTGATGTTGTATCGCCTATTCTTAATAAAATGGGTGTATTCTCGTTAAACAGAGGGGTAAATAGAGTTTTTAATTCAGGAACAAGTTCTGTTGATCTAAGAGGTCTCATTAGAGAGCATAGAATATTCCTTGTGGATTTGAAGACAAAGAAAGCAAAGGATATTGCAAGAGTCATAGGAAATGTTATCGTTGCTCTTGTTTACCAGGCACTCCAGGAAACAGTGACAGAGAGAAAGGGTGTTTACGGACTATTCCTCGACGAGGCACATAACTATGCAGGCGAAGCACTTTCCACTATGATACAGGAAGGTAGGCAGTTAGGAGTTTCTATTGTGAGTGTAACACAGTTCATTGGTTCGCTACTTACTGATTCCCAGGAGGAAACACAAAAGATAAGAGAAGCATTCCTATCAGTCCCGCGAAACTTTATACAGTTTGGAACAAATGATGTTCCATTGGATATTCTTGACAAGTTCAACGAAAACTTCTTTGACAAGTCTGACTTCAACAAACTTCCTGCACTCCTTGCCTACGCTATTCTTTCTATTGATAATAAACCTGTTGGGCCTACTGTTATACATGTACCGATTCTCAGCACAACAGAGGAAGTAAATGCCATTAAAGAAGAAGATTACTATACTGTTTATCATAAACCTGCATACGAGATAGATGATGAGCTTGAGGAAAAGGAAGAGAAAAAAGTAGCAGCAGAAAGAGTTGCAGCAGATTTACAGCGAATAAACATTGCGAAGTACATATCTGTGAAAATTGGCGAAGCAGACAACGAACAGGTGAAGAGGATTCTTACAATTATCAGGGCAAGCCTGAGTGAAGGGAATGATCTGTTTAGCCCGGTTACCTGGGGCAAGGCAAAGAAGGCAATTCAAGATGAAAGACTTATGTTCTCCAACCAGTCTGTTCCAGCAGATGATACCGATGATATGATAGCAGTGGCGGCAGGTGTTTCTGAAGCACCTGCACTTCTGAAACCTGTTAAGAAGTGGTTCTTAAAAGCACTTAAAGAAAAACGTGTTTCAGTGGTGAGTTCATATCTATGGAAATATATGGCTGATACGCTGAACTCAATATCCGGGCTTGAAGAAGAATTTACAAATGCGCTTGAACTTCAGGTAAAGAGACAGCAACTTGCACAAGACTTTGAAAATACAAATAAGAAGTCGAAAGAAATGCTTGGTGGAGAAGTGGAAGAAATAGCAAGCGACATATTAAAAAATATAAAAGAATAAGGAGGTGAAAAGTGGAATCGAATACAATTAACCGCGTCGTGCTCTCAGGCACTGTTTCTGGAAAACAGAGACAGGAAATAATTGTGGGAGGAAAAAAGAAGCTGCTTGCAACGGTTATGCTGAAGCAGTACGACTCAAGGAAGAAGGAAAATAGCGAAAAGCAGAAAGTAAATCTTTATATTGTGAAAGGAGCAGGGGAAGCAGCACAAACCCTGCTTGCCTTAACTCAAGGGCAGGACGTAATTATTAGGGGTATGCTGCAAGCAAGGATAAGGAAGGAAGACGAAACGTTTACTACTACGAAGATCTTACCGTATGTTTTTGTTCCGGATGCAGACGGCGTGCAGATTGCAACGGGTGCAAACCTCGTAAACGAAGCAACCATATTTGGAAGGATTTATACTTCTACGAATATCCGGACGAAAATCCGTATAGAAGAAGAGAACAACTATGCACACGTTGCCTTTGCCGTCCAGGTGGGAAGCACAAAAAAGAGCCAGAACCCTTTTTCTACGACAGAGCCTGTAAACATTGTGTTTGTGAAGTACAAGCCTAAAAGCGTAGAGGGCTTCAAAAAGATTAAGGACAGGTTTAGCGACAAAGGCAGGTTTGTTGCGGTAACAGGTGCGCTTATATCAGAGTTTTATCTTACGCCTAAGAAAGAAAAGGTGTACAAACTTGAGATTATTGCCAGGCAGGTTGTCGTACTGCCGGGCAGGTTTGTCCAGATTAAGGAAGTCAGCCCAGAGGAAGTAATAGGGGCTAATAATTCATAAAACACATAAGGAGGCGATAAAGCATGAGGTACTTAGGCTATTTAAGTTTGAACCCGTGGATTGCAACAATTGTAATCCTGTTTTTGGACGCAATGCCGCTCTTCATAAAAATGCGGCTGAAAGATGCTTTTGAAAGTGGGAAGTTGAGCAAAGACGACGCAAACATTTCAAGCGTTGTGAAGCTTATCGTTGGAGTAAACGCAGTTGTAATTTTCTCTTACCTTGTAGATGGGCATTGGGGTGGTTCCATTGTCCTGTTTATTATTGGCATTCTTGTTTACATCTACGAAATTATGGACTTAATGAAGAGGAAAAACAACGTAATCGATTGATGGTAGTTTACAGAATCGAAAGGTTTTTTCATAACTTCTTAAAAAAGAAAAAATGGAGGTGCACACTATGAAAAACATTATCAAGAGTAAAAAGGCGAAGGTAATTGTGTCGGTTGTGCTGCTTGCATCAATTGTGTTTATGAATACTGCGTTAGTATTTGCAGATGGCATCACGCCGACACTGCCGACAACAGGAACCATGCAAGAAGTAGGAGAAGGCATAGGAAAACTCGTTACAATCTTCTACAACCTTATTGCAGTTGCGTTGCTGCTATTTGCAGGATGGGCAGTAATACTCCTTGTTGAAGCGCTTATCGAGACAAACATGATGAAGGTAAACCACCAGAGAGAGGCACTATTTACAGTTTTCTTCGGCTTTGCGGGGCTCGTGCTTATCCCGAAACTTGCACACATTATCCTCAGTACACTTGGATTTAACTTACTCATAGGAGGCTAATGTGAACAATTGGTCATTTCCGCACTTCAGTTTTCCTCAGTGGTTGTTTCCATCTGTCACGAATAGTGCAGTGGACGTAGCGTCTAACTTCTATGAACTTGCTGTAGAAGTCGGCATTATGCTTATCGTCCTATATGCGGGAGTGGCTATTCTAAAACTTGTAAAAGGATACACGGAAGAGGATATGCAGGAAGTTAATGAGGCAAGGCACACCTTGTACAGTTCTCTGTTTATCATAGGCGGCCTTGCCTTAACTTCTTCCTTTGTCAGCATTGTGCTTAACATAGCGAGGTTGAGATAATATGGGAAACATAGTAGTGAAATTAGTCGGATACATGTACTACATTGCTGTGTTTGTGGCAGTTATTACACTGCCTTTCCTTATCATCAAAGCACTTGTACTTTACGGGCACAGCGATGCAGAAAGCAAAGTGAGAGGAAGGCACCTTATTACTGTTTCTATTCAGTTTGCTATCGTCCTTGCCGTTCTCCCGCCTCTTATAGGGCTCATACTGAGGTTTCTGCAGCCTTTGATTAACGTGCCTCAGGCACAGAGCCCGTCAACTGCTGTCCATTCGGTAAATCCCGTGGCTTCAGGTGCAGGGTGGGTATTTTCAATACTTCTTTCTCTTCTTTCTTACCTTATCGTTGCAATAGAAGGTTTTGTAAAAGTCATTGCAGCGTTCTTTACGCTCCCTTTGATTTACATGTCTGAAAAGATGGATCAAGGAGGAACTTCTGCAACAATCGTTACATCGCACATGCTCGACAGAGTGTGGCTGTTTTTCTTTGCGCTTGCAGTAGGCATCATTGCCGTAGGCTTTCTATACAACTACGTTTCTGATATTTTGAAAGAGAATGTAGGTGAAGAGACGTCCCGTGAAGGCGTAAACATTATGAATTACATTAACCGTATTGTTGTTGCTCTTGTTGCGAGCGTTATCTCGTATCCCGTAGGCAAGATCGTCCTTTGGCTCAACAGCGTACTTGAGCAGTATATCGCATCCAGCATCCAATTTCCTAATATGGGAAACTGGTTCACGAATACGCCGTTCAGCGGGATTAACCTTGCACAGACACCCCTCACAAACTCAATTGCCTTTATAACACTTGCACCGCATACAAGAGAGTTCTTAAATTCAATCTTTAAAGTGACGGGCGGAATCTTCAGCGTGTTTGACCTAAAAGAAGTTATGGCGCTTGGATTTTTCCAGTCATACTCTATATTTTTCCTCCTTGCAATTGCCCTGTATTTTGCAATGAGGCTTATTATGGTCGTGTTCTGGTTCGGTTTTGCTCCTGTAATATTTGCAGTTGCAATCGGATACAAAGGAAAGTTTAACGCAATATCTGCGTGGGTAGGCAACTTCTTCACCTGGGCGTTGTTTCCGTCGGTTGTTGCAATAGGCATATTCGTTATTTCTCAGATTGTGTCTGTGATGAGCAAAACTGCGCTTCCTCAGGCGGGTATGGGATATACTTCGACTTTTGCACTGCTACTTTACGGTGCAGGCATGGTTTTTATTATGAGGCTTCCAAACATGTTGAAAAATGTGTTTACGCGTATGGGAGAATCGCTTGAAGCAGGTGCGTTTCTGCAGGGTATTATCCAGAGGATGAAGGTTATATAATGAACGATAACGATATTATTGTTGCTCAAGATTTAAATTTCGACATCTACACAAAGGTGTTCACGGGCAGGCAGCTTACAATACTTGCATCTGCTACGTTCCTCATAGGCATAGTGCCTGCCATGTTCATACCAAACGATCTTGTAAAGATACTGCTTATTGCGCTGGGGCTCTCTGTAGGCTACGCACTTGCAAAAATGGAGGTCGACGGAGTAATTCTCTGGGACTACCTCATGCTTTATTACTCATATTCAAAGGCAAAGAAGGTGTTTATTATGGGAGAATTTTTACCAATAAAGAATATTAAGGATGGGCTGATATACCTCCAGGACGGTACTGTCTCGTCCGTATTTGAGATTACAGGCGTTGCTTACGACATGATGAGTGAAGCGTCGAAGGCAGTCGTTATCCAGAACATAGTGGAGTTACTCTATGCAGTGAGCGGAAGAGCAAGTGTCTATGCCTGGAGAAAAAAGTACGACATTTCAAGAGACCTGGAAGAAATAAAGAGAATGCAGGAAAAAGCACCTGATTATTTTACAAGCTACAAAAAAATGCTTCTCGACACAGTCTCAGATAAACAGATCGGTACTGTAAGGTATTTTATTGTGTTCAACGGCACAAGGGAAGAAGTAGAAAACCAGGGTGCTATGCTGATGGAAATAGCATCTAAAAATGCTGTGTTTAAAGTAAGGAGAATATACAATCTTGTTCCTCTGCTCTACGCAATTATGAACCTTCACCGTGCGTACATTCAGAGAGTTGAAGAAGAGGAGGCGATACTGTGAACGAAGAAGAGAAGCTTATGATAAATCCTACAGTAGTCCTGGATAGAGTAGCAGGGCGCTATGCAGTAATAGGAGACATCTTTGCATCAGCACTCCGCGTGGTAACGTTCCCTACCACGCTCAAGATGGGGTGGATGAAGCGTCCGTTGTCCTTTCCAGGTGATATGCTTATAGCATTTCACCTGAAGAAAATCAAGGACAACGAAGTGTTCAACATCATAGAGCGCAGTAGGATGAACTTTGCCTCGTACAAGATGGAAGAAGAGAAACACAGAAAGATGCCTTCTTATAAAGTGGATAGAGGCTTTGAATCGACAGAACAGTTTTCAAAACACATCGCCTCAAGCAACGAAGAGATATTTAAAGTAGGTATTAGAACAGCTGTTTTTGCAAGAAGTGCAAGAGAGATTGCGGAGGCGGACACAGGGCTTTCAGCCAGATTTGGAAGCGTAATACTTTCGCCTCTCAATCGGCAGCAGACGGATGGGCTTTACTCTGTTATTCCGATCGGAGTGGACAGGTTCAGGAAGCACCAGCTCCTCTCGATGCGCGGAGTCGCAGGCTCGCTGCCTATTTTTCATAAGGAGTTTCAGATGAAAGACGGCATCGTGTACGGCATCAACCCGGAGATGCACTCTATCATAAAGCTTAATGAATGGGAGTTTCCCAATGCGCACATCCTCATTCTCGGGCCGTCTGGGTTTGGAAAGACGTTTCTTGCAAAAACAATTGTTGCACGTTCATACCTGTTCAGAGACGAAACGGTGTATATCATAGACCAGCAGGGTGAATACGAACTGCTCGTACGCTACCTCAAAGGCTCTTACATCGACAGGACGGAAGGCGTCAGGATTAACCCGTTTGACCAAAGAGGCTCCTTAAACGAAACTGTCGCTTTTGCAAAGAACTTTATCATTATGCTCCTCGGAAGCGTGAGCCAAGAGGAAGCATCTCTCATAGAAAAGGCAGTGTTTAATGCGTACGAGAGAAAAAAAGAAGTCGTATTCTCAGACGTAATAGAGGAGCTCAAAAAACTCAAGGTAAACTCTGTTATTACGCGCCTTATACCGTACTTTGAAGGCGTTTACGCCCCTTACTTCAACGGCAAGACAAATGTAGACTTAAAAAACAAGTTCACGGCGTTCAACTATTCAAGGACGCCAGAAGCGATAAAGAGGTTCCTCGTTTACCTTGACTTTGCATACGTCGTGAAAAAGGCATTTAACGAGAGGAACAGGACGCGCCTACTCATAGACGAAGGGTGGACTCTGCTTTCAAATTCTATAGGGCAAGAGCTCGTGCGGATGGTGTTCAAGACGGGAAGAAAGTTCAACCTCTCCGTCATATTTGCTACCCAGCAGATAGCAGACATTGCAAGGACTGAAGCAGGGCGCGCCATACTTGAGCAGCCTACAGTGAAATTCCTCACCACTCAGAACGAAACGTCTCTCCCTATTGTCAAGCAGACGTTTTTGCTGAACGACGAGCAGACGAGGATCCTGCAGTCCCAGGGAAGAGGTGCAGGCATACTCATAGTAGGGGATGAACGTTTTCCTTTAAAAGTCATTGCCTCTGAAGTAGAGATGAAGTTGTTCGACACGAGGCCTGAACAGATGAGGAAAAACCTGGAGGCGTTCAAGCTCAATGGAAGGCTTGACTAAGTACGTTGTAGTAATTGCTGCCATAATTCTTGTTATATTTGTCTTTGAAATTGTTGCACTTCCTCTCTTTATCACTGTGCTGCTTCCTCTTATGCCTGTCGCAAAGGCGTCGGTATTCGTTTCTGCGGTCGCGCAGGGTGCATCTAAAACTGCTCTTTTTATAGAGCGGCACTTTAACCTCGGCACGGGAGAAAATGCGTACAGGATAGACAACGAAGCGTACGCATACAACTGGATGATGGGGCAGTTTGCAAAAGTTGTTTCTTTCTCCAAAAGAATCGTTTCTCACTTCTTGAAGAAGTACATACCTATGCGGAGGACGGACGTGCCTATGGGTGCGCCAATTCCTATGCAGTCTTATGCATACCAGTTTATGGACACGAAATACAAACCGGGAGCGCCTTTTTACGACGAAATAGAAAGGTATGTAGGGAAAAATGGGCTTCCCCCGAACAACAAAAGCATTGTGGCAGACGGAGGAGATGCAATAAACGGCATAAACCCTGCTCTTTCAAGGGGAAGAAACCCGAAGGAGTGGTTAGAAATAACGGGCAGGGCGGACGGGAACGCAATCAGCGTTATGGACGGCATCCTCTACAACTCCGACACCTATATGAAGTTCTCTCTTGGAGAAGATAGAAAAGAAGAAGCAGCGTGGCAGGCAAATGCTGACAGCTTCTTAAGGGAAATGACGAGGAGATGGAATGAAGAAGACAAAGCATTCAAGCAGTGGCTTTCAAAGCAGTACACAGTAATAGATGGAAAAAAATATCCATACTTGCTTGCATATCATATTAAGAAGGTTACTTCCGAAATCGACTTAAATGCCTGCTGGGTGTACTCTCCAATCGAAGGTTGGTGCCTTGAAAAAGAAGGGCAGAATAAAGACGGAATTTATCCTGCGCTTGGAACAAGGGAAAACCTCATATATCTGCCCGAACTCGGATACCACATATACGAGGGAGGGAAAATTATCAACAATGAAACTTACGAGCATAGGTATGTAGGCATTGTCCTTACAGGGCTG
>WFSP01000081.1 GCA_015485995.1 Caldisericales bacterium
ATGTTTGGTTTGTTGACCCTAAATATTCTTCTCAAAGGTGCAGTAAGTGCGGTTACATATCCCGCTCCAATAGACCTGACCAATCTCACTTTACTTGTAAAAACTGCAGTTATTCTATTCATGCTGATTATAACGCCTCCAAAAATATCGCAATCTTTGCCCTTGAAGGCAAAAGCCCTTCTTGGGCAGGGCAACCCAGTAAACTTGCCCTTAAATCGGGAGGATTATTCCTCACCGATAAAGCTCCGTCCTTAAGGGCGGTGTAGTTTACTCTACTTCTGTAGTTGGCGGGTGGACACCTTGAGATTTAAGCCTGGCCTTAATCTTACTTACAAAAAGATCTTCCATTACTTCTTCTCCAATTAATCCGTGCGTCATTGCTTTTACTTCTTCCCATATTTGTTCTTTTTCTTTATCATCCATCTTTTGTAGCTCTTCTCGTACTCTTTCGTCCCACCAATCCGCTTCAAATTTTTCTCTTTCTTCCTGAGATTTCTTTATCCTCTCGATTTCTTTTTTGTACTCTTCACGTTCTCTTTCTTTAGAAAGCAGATCTACGTAAGCACCATTCTTAAGTATAGAAAGCAGATAACCATTAGCATTGCCAATGTGTGTTTCTTTCCGCTTCTCAGCAATTACAAGAACAGCATTTTTGACTTCATCAAAGGTGAACTGTTTTAAAGCATTTTGGAGTGCCGAAACAGTTAGATCCGGAACAATTTTGCGAAGTTCGTCTATTTCCTCTCTGTATGGGATTTCCGTTTGTAACTTTTCTTTAGCTTTATCAAAGTCCCAATGGAATTCGTACGCAATAATTCTCTTGCGTTTTTTCACTTTCTTGTACGTGAGGGATATACCAACAATCTTATTAATCTCATCAACAGCAGGCTTAATAACTCTCTGCTCAAAGTTCACCGCACGTTTATATTCACTTTCGCCTACTCCCATGAGTCCTCTGAAATCGTCTTTGCTTGCATACCATACTTTAAACTCCTTGCGCTGTAAAATCTGCTCATACAGTGCAATAGAGTAAGTACTTTTCATAGACACAATTACAGGAAGATAGAGAATATAGAAATTCTGGTGAGCAAGGATAGACTTGCGAATAAAGGGTGGAAATACAAATTCGATATAATCTTTTTCTTTGTCCATGACAAACTGAGAAAGTAAAGAAACGCTCAAAACTTTATACGGCTCATTTCTTTGATCCCGCCATTCCAGCTCGTATGTTTTGGTTTGCAGTTCTTTGAGAATAGTTTTTAAACTTTTTTGTTCTTCCATGTCTGTAAACAAATGAGAATAATAGTTTTTATAGTCAAACCCTGCAAGATTAAGAAATTCTCGCAGATTTATCCTGAATGTATCTTGGTCGGGATTTTGCAAGAGTAATTCGTAAGCAGTTTTCAGAAATACGTTGTAGGCAATTCTTTGATTTCTGGTAAGTTCGCCTTTTACCCGCCCGATTTTTCTGCTTTTAAAAACAGAGTTATTGTACGGCTTAATGTTGTTTTCTTTTGCTTCCTCCATCTTTCACCTCTATTTGTATTATAGAGTATCTTTTATGTTTTGCAATACATTGCAGTTGTATTTGTAGTTGCATCTTCGTATATTTGTAGTCATATCTTCGTATATTTGTAGTCATATCTTCGTATATTTGTAGTCATATCTTCGTATATTTGTAGTCATACACCTCCAACAAATTCATTAACCATGCAGGTTACTCAAAATGCACAATCTTTTCTCAAACTCTTTTTAAAATATTCTCAAACATAAAGATGAAAATCTTGAACTAAGAAACTACTGCTTACACAAAGAAAAGAAAGAGAAAAAAGAATGCGGTTACCCCTAAGGATAGAAAACACTTACTATGGGAGATGTTTGCTTTTAATGTATTAGATATACCTCGCGCCCGGCTGAGTAAAAGAGAAAGAAAAGAAAAAACACAAGAAAAATTATTTTACCCTCTCTACTTATTGAAATATATTTGTAGTCATATCTTCGTATATTTGTAGTCATATCTGGATATATTTGTGTGGGGGTAATGCTACAATTTGTGTGGGGGTAATAAAGTTTTTAATACTTCATAGATAATAGGTATATGTACCTTTTTTTGTTGGGTATATATACCTTTTAATGACAATTGGCTATTTTTCTATTGCAATATATCATATATGATATATGAGACGTAAAAGCGAGTATTTAGGGAGGCGATAGTATGGCACGCAGAAAGGACGACTTTGAAAAGTACCTCGAAAAGCAGTTAAAAAACAAGGAATTTAAAGAGGAATACGAAGCACTCGAACCCCTCTACAAGCTTATTAAGGCAGAGATTCAGATAAGACGTAAGTACGGAATTACTCAGAAAGAACTTGCCCGAAGAATGAACACATCTCAGGCAGCAATAGCACGATTTGAAGCAGGCGCAGTGACTTCCTCTCCTCACTGAAGTGAGGAGCTTCCTGCTTCAACGAGAGGGATCCCTCTCTCCACAGGCTTAACTTCCCCGTAGTCCACAGGTAGAGTTTTAAAGAGTTTTCCTTCTCTTTTTATTCTCTCTATAGCTATATTCAGTATGTTCCGTGCTGCATTAACGTCCCTGTCTATTTCTCTGCCGCAGTTCTGGCATCTGAACGTTCTCTCAGACAATTCAACTTTCTGTCTATGCCCGCAGAAAGAGCAGGTTTGAGTAGTGGGTTCGTATCTATCCACAAAGAATACAGGGATGAGAGTCGCAAGATTTTTCAGTCTTGCAGTTATTCCTCCTATTCCTGTGTTTTGAACCTGTTTGCCAAACAAGCCTTCATGCCTATTCTAAGTATATTTAACCCAGCAGGTGCTTCTCTTCCTTATACTTTATACGAAGGTAAAAATTGTAGCGCGGGAATTGATATGAAAAAGCTTGCTCAAACACTTATCCAAAATGGATATTCAGGAAAAATTAAACTCCAGGCTAAGGTTAGAAGTGCAACAGGAAAAGTATTCAAGGCTAAAAGAGTATGGGTACTTGACCTTGATCAATATAATAATAATTAGCAATTACTCTAATAAAATTGAGCTGGGCGATTAAAATTTTACAAAATTCTTTACTGTATTCTTATTGT
>WFSP01000082.1 GCA_015485995.1 Caldisericales bacterium
ATCAAAAAGGTAGGAATTGAAATTAATTGTTAAGTTTCAAATCCAAAACAAGCTGCAAAGCCTCTTGTACTTGTTCCATTTGTCTTGTTTCTACAATCCCTATTTTTTTGACAAGCCTTTCTTTGGAAATTGTCAGGATTTGTTCACATTTTATGTAAGATTCTTTCTTTAATCCATTCTCTTCTGTTGATTTTATGCATATATGAAATGGAACTGTCCGGCCCTTTGTACTTATTGTTAAAACAATTGTATTAGGATAATGTGAATTTGCATTACCTGCATCCGATTGGATAATAAGAGAAGGCCTAATGCCAGCTTGTTCTGAACCCCTTCCTGGATTCCAATTAACCAACCAGATTTCACCTCTCTTTGGCATGTTCATTTGCAAGAACAACCTCCTTTTCCGCCTCAATTGCATACTCAACATTTTCTTCACCTACAACGCTAAAAGCCTCGAATAGCTCTTTCTCTTGCTCTTTTTTAAGCCATTCCTGCATAAGCTCTCTAACTACTGCATTAAGAGATTTATTTTCTCTTTTTAATACCTCCTTGATCCTTTTATGCAGAGAGAGAGGGATTCTTACTGTAAAACCCACAGCACTCTTCATATTGTATCACCTCCTTATGATACCTTTATTGGTCACCATAATTATAACCTAATTTAAATTTTGATCAACAGCATGAATTTTTCAATATCAACAAGGTCGATGAAGTCGCAATTAGAAAGGGATATCCCCATTTTACCTTCACCCAAAAGCAAATAATAAAAGAGAGATTCCGGACCAAGCCCGGAATGACAAAGAAAAGATGCAGCATAACAAAAGACGAGATTCTTCGGTCGCTACACTCCCTCTAGAATGTCGACGTAGAGGAGGCTCTTCACTTCGTTCAGAAGGACGGAAGGTTGGATGTTAAGGATGAGACTCTTCGCTGCGCTCAGAGTGACAGAAAAAAACAGAAGGACAAAGAAAATCAGAAGGACAAAAGAAAAAAGCAGAATGGCGGCGTGGTATGATGAAGTTCTTTACTTCGCCTGGAATAACATTTTGATGTATAATAAAATGGAGGTGGTTCAAATGAAACTTGATTTAGAAGGGAAAACTGCATTCATAATGGCAGGTAGTAAAGGTTTGGGGAAGTCGGTAGCACTAAAGTTTTTGGAAGAAGGCACAAATGTTGCAATTATATCAAGAAATACTGAAAACCTTGAAAGAGCCCGAGAAGAACTGAAAGAAAAAACAGGGGAAACACCCCTTATAATCCAGGCGGATGTGAAAAACAAAGAAGACATTAAAAAAGCAGTAAGTGAAACCGTAAAGAAATTTGGAACCATTCACGTACTATTTACAAACGCGGGGGGCCCTCCTGCGGGAGGTTTTTTCGACGTAAAAGCAGAGGACTATGAAGATGCAGTAAGGTTAAATCTTATGAGCACTATTTATGCGGTATACGAAGTTGTCCCTCTTATGAAAGAAAATAGATGGGGAAGAATTATCGCATCCGTTTCTATGAGCGTAAAGCAGCCTATGGATAACATAATTCTTTCGAATGTATCACGCGCAGGGATAATCACTTTTATTAAAAGCGTATCAAACGCAGTAGCCCCGTTTAACATCACTGCAAACAGTGTTTTGCCCGGATACACAATGACAGACAGAGTAAAAAACCTCGTTGAAGGCGCGGCAAAGAAAAATAACATAAGCTACAAGGAAGCAATTAAGAAAATTACTCAAAAAATTCCTATCGGAAGAATAGGCACCGTGGAAGAATTTGCATCACTTGTAGCATTTATCGCCTCAGAAAAAGCATCCTATATAACAGGCACGGCAATTCCCATAGACGGGGGATATATAAAATGTATTTAATGATAGCATATTAGCCGTTATAAGATATATTTTAGGGCAAAGAAAGAGCTTATTCTGATTAATTCAATTTATTTTTCCAGCTCTTTAACGGCTTATTCTTGGAATTTACTTAGATGACACGTTTTCAATGCAACTTGCAGCAACAAAAGAGTTAGCTTAAATAAAGAAGAGCGTACGAAAAAGGAGGAGGAAACGTACGCTCATTAGTTCTATGATATTTTTGTGAGGGGTGATTTTTTCTTTTCACCTGACTAATTATATAAAGAAAATGTGAATAAAATATGAAGAATTATGAAATTTTGAACAAAGTGAAAACCCCGGGCAAAACCCCGGGGCATAAAGGTATTATAATTTTGAAACTGAGTTTTTAACTCTTTTTAATCCTTCCCTAATATTGTCTAAAGATGTTGCATATGAGAAACGAATATACCCTTCACCATACTTTCCAAAAGAAGTTCCCGGAAGAGTAGCAACTCCTGCATCATCAAGTAAGTAATCTGCAATCTCTTTTGAGCTTTTCCCTGTTCCTGTAATATTCGCAAATGCATAGAAAGCGCCCTTGGGCATTTTCACGCTGAAGCCGGGAATCTCATTGAGTCCGTTTATTATAAGGTTTCTTCTCTCTTCGTATTTTTTCCTCATTACTCCCACAGAGTCCTGGGGCCCTTTAAGGGCTTCTATCCCAGCCATCTGAACAAATGTTGTAACGCAGGAAAAAGAATTTGTCGCAAGTTTTACAAACTGTTTGGCAAGTTCTTTGTTTGTCACTCCATAGCCGAGCCTCCACCCGGTCATTGCATAAGTCTTAGAGAATCCATCCAGAATTACAGTCCTTTCTTTCATGCCAGGGATAGATGCAATGCTGTGAAATTCTCCACCGTAAATAATTCGGGAATAAATTTCATCAGACATAACAAGAATATCATTTTTCTTAGCAATGTCAGCAATAAATTCAAGATCTTCCATAGAAAGTATGCCGCCAGTAGGGTTTCCGGGGCTGTTTATAATAATGAGTTTTGTTTTCGGGGTAACAAGTTTCTTAAACTGTTCTCTGTCAAACGCAAATCCGTTTTCTTCGAGAAGAGGCATAGGAACAGGCGTTGCCCCTGCAATATTGATTGCAGATTCATAAATTGGGTATCCGGGATTGGGGTATATTGCCTCGTCCCCCTCGTCAAGGACAGCGGTTGCTGTAAATAAAATTATATCTTTTCCGCCCGGCGTAATAACTACTTCTTCAGGAGAAACATCAATTCCCCTTGTTTCAGAAATATGCTCTGCCACGGCTTCTCTTAACTCAAGCACGCCCTGCGCAGCAGAGTAATGCGTATAGTTCTCCTGAATTGCTTTAATGCCTGCCTGTTTGACGTTTTCAGGTGTGTCAAAATCAGGCTCTCCGATTTCAAAATGAATAATACTTCTGCCCTGCCTCTCTAATGCTTTTGCTTTTGCAAGCACAGCAAAAGCAGTTTCAGTACCAGCTCTTTGCGTAAGCTTTGAAAATTTCATCCATTCGCCTCCTTAGTTTTTATTCCTTCTTTTAATATATCATTTAAATTTTTGTCAAGTTGTCTTTTTTCCCGCACGCGGTTCAAGAAACGGAAGTTTTACCACTTCTGCTTCAGCCATTCTTCCTCTTATGCTTATATTCACCTTTGCCCGCTCTTCCGCAAATGGCAGTTCAACATAAGCCAAAGCATAAATCTTATTCAGTGAAGGGCAAAAATTTCCCGAAGTGATATACCCGATTTTCTTGCCTCCTTTGCCGAACACTTCCATATTGTGCCTGGGAATTCCGCCCTTAGGGACATAAAGCCCTACAAGCTTTCTTTTCAGCCCGTTTTCTTTAATTTTCACGAGTGCGTCTTTACCTATAAAATTTTCTTTTTTAAGCTTTACTGCAAAACCTTGCCCTGCCTCAAACGGATTTGTCGTTTCGTCAATATCATCTCCGTAAAGCCAATAGGCAACCTCAAAGCGCAGCGTATCTCGTGCGCCAAGAGCGATGGGCATTATATGGAAAGGTTTTCCTTTATCTAAAATAGTTCTCCATAGGTATACAATATCTTTGCTGCCGGAATAAATTTCAAAACCATCTTCGCCCGTGTATCCTGTACGGGATATTAGAATATCTTTTCCAAAAAGTTTTCCGTACTCGCATTTAAAATACCCTAATTCTGTTAGAGGAGTTTCTCCTTCGAAATAATCTTTTAAAAATTCTTCCGCTTTGAGCCCTTGCACGGCTACTTCCCCATAATCAAAAGATTTTCCCAAAATTTCCACATTAAAATCACCCTTATTCTTAATCACCCAGCTCAAGTCCTTTTCATAGTTGCCTGCATTGACCACAAGCAAGACAAAGTTATCCTTTATTTTATAAACAAGAAGGTCGTCAACCTCGCCTCCATCAGGATAGCACATCGGGGTATACTTTACCTTTCCGTTTTTCATTTTTTTTACGGAGTTTGTTACAAGATATCCTGCAAATTTCACGGCGTCCTCCCCGTGAAGTTCTATTTCGCCCATATGGGAAACATCAAATATCCCCACGTTTTTCCGCACGTTAAGATGCTCTTCAATAATACTCGTGTACTGAATAGGCATCTCCCAGCCGCCAAAACCTACCATCTTTGCTCCAAGCTTTACGTGCTCCTCATAAAGAGGAGTTCTCTTTAAATTTTCAGACATCCGAGCCTCCTATTTTAAGATTTGACCATTCGAAATAACTGTTTCAACATAATTCTCGGCAATTCTATACGGTATCTCTTCATAATTGCCGATGTCAAGGACATTAACATTCGCACGCTTTCCTACCTCGAGACTGCCCACTTCATCCTCCATACCAATCGCTTTTGCAGCATTTAACGTTGCACCGTAAAGCGCGCTTACTATGTCCATTTTTAACCTGACCACTGCAAATGAAATAACAAGCGGCATAGAGGGGCACATAGAAGTTCCAGGGTTATAATCCGTACCAAGCGCAACCGTAAGCCCCATATCTACCATTTTCCCGCCATCCGCAAATTTGTCTTTTCCTAAAGAAAATGTAGTCACGGGCAGGAGTACTGCAACAACACCCGCCTCTTTCATTTTTTCCAAGCCTTCTTCGCTTGCACAGGTCAGATGGTCTGCGGAAATTGCCTTCATCTCCGCTGCAAGTTTTGCCCCGTCTGCATCGCTCATTTCATCCGCATGTATCTTAGGGATAAGCCCATTTTTCACACCTACTTTAAGAATCTTTTTTGCTTGTTCTCTTGTAAAGGCACCTTTTTCGCACCACACATCATTAAAATCCGCAAGCCCGTTCTTGGCAATAATCGGTATAATGTCGTTTATTACAAGGTCAACGTATTTTTCATCCCTCATATGGTATTCCGGAGGTATAATATGCCCGGCAAGCAAAGTGGAACGGACGTTTAAGGCAGAGTGCTCCCTGAGATACTTTATGACGCGGAGTATTTTGATTTCTTCTTCAAGGTTTAATCCATAACCACTCTTAATCTCTAACGTTGTTGTGCCCCAATCTATCATCTCAGAGATATGTTTTTTTGTAATTCTCATAAGCTCATCAAAAGTTGCTTTCCTTGTCCATCGGACGGTGGAGATGATGCCGGTATTTTCTTCCTTCAGGATCTTCATATAAGGTACACCCTGGTGCCTGAGAATAAATTCTCTTTCCCGCGTACCTTTAAATGCAACATGGGTGTGAGGGTCTACAAACCCGGGCATAACAACTTTTTTGTTGGCATCTATCTGCACGGTATCTTTTCTAAAATCTATCTTATCTATTACTTCA
>WFSP01000083.1 GCA_015485995.1 Caldisericales bacterium
ATAACTCTCAGCCTGATTTTATCCACCGCAACGATGTGTACAGTGTTCACGACGCCGAGGACAACGCCTACAATGCCAGTCAGTGCCCCTATAATAGCAATCCCAACCGTGTAGTGATTCACTTCTTCTTTTTTTTCTTCTTTTCCCTATTTCTTAATTCACGCAGGCTGTGGCGTATAGTAGTGGACGTTCTGAACCTCACCGTGTATCCCGGGTCCCATTCTACGACTTTTTTCTGTGTAAAGTCGTACTTTCTCCACTGCTTTCTTTCCTCTACCGTAAACTTGCCAAAGCCTTTAATTTTAACGCTCTTGCCTTTTTCGAGCCGATCCCTGATTTCTGACAGAAACGCCTTAATAATAGCGTAAGCCGTGTCGAAGTCCACGTCCTGCTTTACGCTAACTGCCATAGCAAGTTCTTTAGTGTCGTTTCTCCACTTTTCTGTCATTATCTACACCTCGCTATTAAGCAGAGTGAGGCACTTACCTGTATTCTGTCCACTCCCCCCCACTCGTCGTTCGTGCACGTACCACACCTGCGTGCAATTGTTATTTTACAATTTTTCATGCCACTTTACCTCCTTACGTCACGTTCATGATGTTTAAGGAAGTGTAGGTGTTACACTGCTTCCACTTCCCTTACCCGGCAGCGTGGGTTTTACCTTTGACGGGTCTATGTTTTTTATGCCCGCTATTTTGCTTTTCAAAACTGCAAGGTACCTATCAACAAAGGGTTTTGTAAGCACGTACCCCTGATGTGCAAATGGTTTGAAAATTGGGTAAAACTGTGATCCTTGCGGGGTAAAAGAGGGCAAGTATTCTACAATAAGTGCAAGGAGGAAACCGCTCACAAACGCTGCAATCACTGCCTGTGCAATAATGGCAGGCACGATAAATGCAACGTTTATTATAATGAGTAAAACCATCACTACTGCAAGAGTTGTGTGCGGTATGCCGAACCTGTCCAGTGCAACCGGTACGGCAAATGCAAAGAGCCCTACTGCAATAAGCCACACAAAACGTGTAGGTGAGATAGCTTTTCCACCCCTCGCAATTTCCTCGCCCAGAACAGAGAAAAAGGTCACCAGCACAAGGATGTCAAACCACATTATACTATTATCACCCCCGTTTTCTTATTATCTTCAAGCGTTTTTTTGATCTTTTCCAGGTCAAGTTTGTAAGACTTCACATTTGGCCCGTCTTTCTGAAGAAACACATGCTGCTTTGGATGTCCACGCATTGTAAGAATATGGATAACATCAGCTATTGTTTCTTCCCATGTTTCCCTTGGCGCAGTTTTCAGAGTGCTAATATTCACCCTGTCTGCTCTATATCCCGTATCAGTTGAAAGTCTGGAAGTCCATTCTCTATTTGACACATCTGTTACTATAAAAACCCTGTTTACTTCTTTTACTCGTTTCACTTTATCTAAAAAAGCCTGTTCAACTTCTGTGATCTCATTTGAAAAAATCACAGCTATATATATTTCACTTGCAGGATGTCTTCTTCTTTCTTTATCTACACTCATTTACTTTCCCTCCCTGAAAAGTCTCTTTTGATTTTTTTTAGTATTGTATAAAACCTTTGCCTTGATATTATATTCAACTTACTTAAATCTATTGTGCTTCTTTCTCCTCTTAGGTACAATACGAACATATGGAACAGAGGCTCTGTAAGCTCTTTTCTTGCATAGACAATAAGCTTTACAAGTTTATCTGGGTTGTTAATAACATTCCTCCTTATATCCTCTGCATCACCGGTAATTAGATCTTCCATTTTTCTGTTTGTATCTTTGTTTTTCATCCGTACTTTTTGCGAAAGTGATTGCGTGCTTGTAATCTCAACATGATACCTTCCCGTTTTCTCATCTTTTTTGTAGTGCGGCTTCTGTCCTTGCATTACAGTGCTGTAAAACGCTTTCTGCACGACTCCATAAACGTACTTGTAAAGGTACGACTGGAGCGAAGCATTCTTTCCTGGGTCAAATGTCTTTGCTCTTATATATGCTTCGCTCCACGCTTCATTTATAAGGTCATCCCTGTATGTATCTGGTGTATGCCAATTCGCATCGAAGAGCGTGTCCGATATGCGATGCATGCTGAGAACTTTTGATACTATTGAAACTGCTATCCTATTCATCAACACTAACGCAGCGTTGTCACGCTCTTCGTGTGTACCGTGGAACAAATAGTAATGCACTTTATTCCATTCTTCCCCCGTAAGAATTTTCTTTTTATTTATTTTCTCAAAGAAAGAGTTCATTACAGCAACACTGTTTGTGTTTTTTTTTTGCTTATGAAAATCCATATCTTCTTCTTATGGTGCGTTGCATTAAAAATAGCAGTCTTCTTTAGGCCATTCTCATTCCATATTATAGGCATACCGTTTTCAGGTTTTTTGTTTACGGTTACAGCAATCCCCCTGAACACGCCTCTGTCGTAGAACGGATAGAACAGGACTCTTTTGTACTTCTTCGTGAGCTCTATTTTTACCCTCAGCATGTTGGGCACAGAGAATTCTCCAACCTTAAGCAACTTGACTGACTGCTCTTTTGACTGCATCTTTGAACTCCTTTGTCTCTTCTACACGGCGAAGTGCTATACGCACTACGCACATTCTATCGGGTTTGTTTTTTTCTGATTCTTTCATTCCAACATTTCTCTCAGTTACTTCAACTCCCATAATAGATACATACCCCTTTGATTTTAGTAATTCATTTGCATAGAGAAGTGCTTCCATCACTTTGTTGTTTGTGAATGTTGTTACAAGATACTTCACTGCACAAACAGCATCTTCACTATATTCCCTTTGCTCAAAATAACGGACAATTACAGCACCGAGCGCTCTCGCCCTCTTAATCCTCGTGTCGAGATCCGCTTCTCTTTCGTCTGTGTTTACCTTAATAGGCGATCTCACGGTTTCTTCTCGCATCTTTCCTTCACCTCCTACGTTGTATATTTCATTATACTGCCATTCTGCCGAGCAAAGAAATCAAAATGAAAAAACCAACGGCAGAAAATACAAATAAAAGCAAGTATTCTCCTATACTTCCCACTTTTATTCTAAGTAATCTGTACTTTTTCCTTTTAGGGAAAAAGAGCATTATGCCCGCAGGGTTCAGCATGTCCAGAAACAGGTGCGAAAGGTATCCAACAGCAAATCCAACCGCAAAGTTTTTTGAAACTGCGTACAGCACTGCAGTAAATGCTGCACATGCAAGGAGCGAGTGGAAAAACCCTCTGTGTTCCACCGGGACGTAAACTATACGCGATGCAGGGGATCCCTTTACGTCCACGTCGGGCGCAAGCGCACCGACAAACAGTCCAAACAGCGTTGCAGGCTCTGCGTTGGGCAGGACGGGAAGCATGCAGGTTGCAAATGCAAGGTGCGTGTATCCTCTCATACTTCCTCCCCCGCAACGGACACTGCGTCTCTTCCCTTACCCTTAGAAATGTACAGGGCGGCGTCTGCCCTTCCCTGTAGGTGTTCAAAAAATTCACCTTCCTTTGCATCTGCAATACCAACGGATAGCGTTATCTTATAATCTGTGTGTTTTTTTAATTCTTCCCTTATTCTTTCTGCGACCTCTTTTGCCGTTATTGTATTTCCCTTGATAATAACCCCCATTTCATCTCCACCGAACCTGAATGCAAAATCTGTTTTCTTTATGCTTTTCACAATTGCATTCGCAACTCTTTTAAGGACAATATCCCCTACGTCATGTCCGAATGTGTCATTAAACTCCTTAAACTTATCTACATCAAACATAGTGTAGGAAACGCTCCCACTCTGTACGAGGAACGGATACACTTCGTTCTTGTACGCTTCAAATGCTGCACGGTTGTGCAGCCCTGTCAGTGCATCTATGCCTGACTTTGAATACAGTTCGTCGTAGTTCATAGCAGCATTGAACAGTGTATCAAGCAAATACATCGTATCTTTGAAGAATTGAGGATGCTCCGTATATATTGAAACAGAACTATTGATGATTATGTGCTGTAAATTAGAGAGGTCGTTTTCAATAGACTGCTTCTTAATTTGTCCTATAAACTTTCCGTTTTTGTACAGCTGTACGTACTCTGGTGCCATGTAGATATTCCTGTAAAGAACGTAAATATCCTCTGAAGCCATTGAAAAGAAAGATTCAGAGACATACTTTATGAGGTCTATTGAAGTCTTGAAAGAAACGTTCTTCACAAACGTTCTCAATGTATTGTATGAATCTCTTAATGTAATATTCTCCTGATGCTTCTTCAAATACAGTATCAGAAGAATAAAACTAAAGATCCCTAAGGATCCTATCAGCAGAATTAATGTAACCTGCATATTCCATCTCCTTTAACGACTGCTCAAGACTCTTGTTGTGTCCTATTGAAAGATACGTGTTTAGCTCATTCAATCTACCTTCGCTTATAATTGCCTCAGTTGCATGAGAGCGTTCCAGGATTCCCACAGCAGGCATAAGTATGTCTCTGTCTGTTTTTACGAGCCTCTGCGCAATGACGACGACGAAGTTCATTGCAAATACCTTCCTATTCCAGTCCTTATTGGATATAAGGGAAAGCATTCTATTTACTGCTTCTATCGTGGGAAATGCGTGTATCGTCGTTATTACGAGGTGCCCTGTTGAAGCAAGGGAAAGCACCGTGTTTGCAGATTCAGGATCCCTTACCTCTCCTATGAATATCACGTCTGGTGCTTCCCTTACTGCAGCGGTCATGCCCTCTGAAAATGTAGCTACGTCCGTGCCTACCTCTCTCTGGTCTACGATGCTCTCGCCGTGAGGTATGAGGTATTCTACTGGGTCTTCTATCGTTAGAATGTGGACTTTCCTCTCAGTTGCAATTTTTAAAAGAGATGCAACAGTTGTGCTTTTTCCACTCCCAGTAGATCCTGCAACGAGAATTAACCCTTCTTTTTTCTGCACGTATTCACCTAAGTAAGAGGGGAGGTGAAGCTCTTCCAGCGAAGGAATTTTTGTTTTTAACCTTCTTATAGATATTGCAAGGCTTCCTCTCTGGTGGTACACGTTTGCTCTGTACCTGGCAAAGCTTCCACCAAAAGAGAAATCCACTTGCATTTTCTTTTTTAGTATTTCACTCTGTCTATCTGTAAGCAGAGAAAGAATAATGTCCCCGGTGTCTTGTGGAGACAAAACAGGGAATGTATTGCAAAAGTGAAAAGTGCCATTTACCTTTATCGCAGGCTTTGCGCCTGCTGTTATCTGTATATCTGAGGCTCCTGTTTTCTCTGCCTCTTCAAGTACGCCATTAAGGATAAGTGATTGTTCTTGATATTTCTTTGTCGCCTTCATATTTTACCTTTAGCACCTTCCAATTTTTGTTTTGTTTAGCAAACTTTACTGCATCTATTTCTGATATAAAGTAACCAAGCCTATTATTTTTACTGTCCTCAATAAAATACAAATAGTATGTATTTCCTTTATTGTACACAAACTTTTCAAGCTCTGCTGTTGTTGTAACAATCATAGATTCAGGAATCTTAGGCGTAGAAACATACTGAAAAGGAATAGAATACGGTATGAAGCGTGCCGCGCCAAGCGTAATTGTTGGCGCAAGTAGAATAATCACAATAGCTTTTATAAGCATTTTAGCTTCGTGTGGGAGTTCTTTCCCTGCTTCCTTGAAACGTTTCTGTACAGCATTGCCAAAACTTGTATTAACAAACTCAACAATGTATGCCCACTCTGCAAGCTGAGGTGGAACAGACCGCTCAATTGATACCTTCATGCCCATCCACGGACGAGATGCAATACCTTTTACATTTTTGCGAAGCGTAGTGAGTGCTTCATTTGCAAGATCTTCACCATCTTTTCCTTGATCTCTGTATGGATATAATATTAAGCTGTCCGCTGGTGCATGGACATCTGTCGGTTTATCAAATATGTTTATCATTTCTGGGGTAAAGAAATATATTCTTCTCTTTCCATGCATCACGACAGGTTTCTTATACTTCCTTGTTGTTCCAATGCCTATAAAAAGTTCAAATGAACCTACGTAGTCAAACCCAAATGTTGCATACAAGTTGTGTGCTGTAGGCACAATAAAGTATTTTCCATATTCTTCTATTGCATATAGAAAGTCTTTTGTGCCAAGTATCCCTGCAATTTTACCAAAGATTGCATCTTTTGAAACAGTATCTTTCGGAAATATAAATATCCTTGACGCAGCATCATCAAGCAAAAGTATCTTCTCATCTGCATTCATTAACTTATTTAGTATGTCCTGGTTAAGCTGTTCATCAAAGTAGTACACAGCAGACACTTTGTTCTTCTCCTTATATATTGCAACAGTTCTGCTTTTATCGTCATATTTCGCACCTGTTATAACAATAAGTGTTCTTTTTGCCATTACCTTACCTCCTTCACAACCATAACGATTGTCCCTTTACCGGAATACGAATTTGCCACTGCTTCTGCTGTTAAAGCATCAAGGTTTCTTGTAACTACTTTTCCAGCGTAGTATTGATTGCTTTTTTTAACTACATAGTATCCAGATTCCACAAAATACTGTTCCATTGCAGGGTTATTCGTTACTGCATAAAGTTTGCATACAAGGTATTTGCTCGTATTGTAAAGCTGTGGTGTAATGACAAAATTATCCTTTTGTGTGTTTATCATTCCTTTAAGGACTGCTATAATCCTTCCGCTCGAGATCTGAAAGCTATCTACATAAAGTGGGGGGATTTCTTTCTGTACAATACCAAAGAAGTCTTGGGGTTTCATATTGTTTACTTGTATTGTGAGATAAAACCATTTCATTCTGTTTTTATCCAGCGTGTAATTTGGATTTATGCTCACCGAATAGAAATGCCTTCCAAATTCGTTTTCAAATCCTTTGTATAGATTGAACAGCCTTGGGTTTGTGTATAGGTTTGTTGCAACCTTTATAGAAAGTGTTTGATATTGTCTCTTTTCATTTTGAAGCTCTTGCAAAGGATTCAAGAAAGAGGCTTCCTGCATACGTTCTCCAAGTAAACTTTTGTTCTCCTGTATTGTTTTGTACAATGTGAAACTGTATGTACCAATGAGAATCAGGGCGACAACTACGCCTAAAATCTTTCCTATTTGTTCCCATTTACTCATTTCAATGTCCCCCTCAAAAGATACACGTTTGAACCTGCTCTCCTTTCAGGTGCTTCAAAATACTGAAAGTGTCCTGAATCTATTAACTTCTTAATATATACATCGATTATATCCGGGGAGTTTGCTCTAACAACAATAATAACCTTATCCTTATCCACGCCAAATGATTCAACTCCGTTTTGTGAATATATGAGTTGAGAAAATTTTACCCAATCAATTGGCTTAATGCTCTGTGCTGCTTTATACCAGGATTCAACAAGATTCTGCTCGTCCTTTAACTTCTGAAGTACCTTGAGAAGCTGTTTTTTTGCCTGCTGTATCTCAGTAATGTTCGCAATAATCTTTTTGTTGTTGTCCCTGTAGAGGTTTGTTACGTATGCAATGCCTGCATTTACGGGAAATGCCCAGGAAAGTGCAAACAGAAATGCAACGGATACTGCAACAATTTCTCTTCCAATGACAGGCATAGATGATATGAATTTGTCCCAGGTAAACCTATTCCTGAAGTGCCTCTTTGGACTGAGGTTCAAGCTCCCTGAATATTCCTTTGGGCCCGCTGTAACGGAAACGGGATTTGGAAGCACGGATAGTATTTGAACCGGCACATTACCAACGACAAGAGACTTTTTAATTTCAACAGCTGGGAATGTTGTCCTTCTGAATTCCTGTACAATAAGGTCTGAAACAGCCGCCTTGAATGTCTTAGGGTTGTAGTTATTTATGCTTCGCTTATATATGTGGTAAAGAAGTATATCTCTTTTCCCTATTGCCACGTGGAATGTGTTTTGCTCCGAAACAATGATAAGATAATATCCCTCTTCTTCCTGCATGTGCAGTGCTACCCACATCTTTGCGTATACCGCGGGTACAACTGTATCTCCTGCGCCGTACGCGTCTGATGCAGCACAGGCAATTCCTAAGTACCACTCAAGTCCTTCCGTTTCTCCAACTTTTTTGAAGTCGAACTCTGAGGGCACGAACTGCATGCTCCTCATTTTCTCTTCAATTTCTTTGTACTGCGTCCCTTCAGGGAATATTGCAGTTTTTATCTCAGAGCGCTTGCTTGAAAGGAACGCAATGCTGCCCTTTCTCTTTTTCACTTTCCTCTGCTTCGGCTTCTGCTTTCTTTTACGAAAAAAACTTTTCTTCTTAGGCTTTTCGTCAAAAATGTCTTCCTGCACTCTCTTCACCTCCTACTGTTTTATCATCTGAATATCGTCGAAGTACGCAGTGCCGTCTGCTTTGTATAGAAGCAGGTAAACGCGCATTCTGTCGTAATCCTTTTCTGCCTTTATCGTTACGGTGCCTGTCTGCCAATTGTACTCATACCTGTTTGGGTGCCACTGCCCTTGGTAAGAATGGCTTCCGTCCTTGTAGTGGATGTACACCTCGCACCCGTACCACGACGCAGTCGTGATGTCCTGCGGCATGGAGTGGTAAGTAACGACGTACGTATCTCCTACCTTTCCGCTTATGCGTATGTCCTGGTATATGCCCCTGTTTGTGTTTTTATCCCCTTTTATCCCTATGCACATATCTCCGTCGTACACAACACTGTTCGGCTTTGCTGCTATGAACTTTCCTCCGTTGTAGAAGCCCCAGTACTTTTCCCCTTCTTCAAACCCTCCGTTCCGCACGATGCCTGAGGGCTCCATGTATGCATACGGCTCTTTTGAATTCTTATAAGCGCCGTAGTAACTGCTTGAGGAGTCAAAGAACGGGAATACGGAGGGAAGCCTTAGAGGAAGCGTTTTGCTTCCGTCTGCTTTTACCGCATAGAGGTACGTGCCGTCCCACGCCCACTTTGAGGGCATAGGGCTCGTCATCGGGTCTTCAGGCAGGTTGCTTATATAATGCGAAAGGTCGTTCGTTGCAGCAGGCAGGTGCCCGTTTACCCGTGCATATTCTACTATCCTTGCAAGGATTTGGTTTTCTATCTGCTCAGTTTCATTGATCCGCACAGAAAGAGATGAACGTGAAAAAGAGAAAGCGCCTAACGCGACGATTGCAGTGAGGATGCCCACTGCAATGACTGCCTCTATAAGCGTAAACCCTTTTCTCATCCGTCGCCTCCGTACGTTGAGGGGCGCACGTACACGCTTCCGCTGTTTCCTTCAGGAACGGATACCGTGATTTCGTATACCATTTTATTCCCGTTGTTCACCGCGGAGACTTTTCTTGAAGCTGCATCCCACTTCCAACCCTTTTCAGGGTCTCCACTCCAGTAAGGGTTCTTCGGCACGGCTTCAAAGTACCTGTTGTCTTTTAAGAACGCTTCAAAGTCTTCCTGGTTTACGGGAAAGCCTCCCTGGAGTTTGTACCGCCTCTGGAGCTGCTGTGAGATGAGCTCTGCAATCTGCACGATGCCTCTTTGCCTTGCAAAGCGCGTCGTCCTCAGCACCGTGCTCCACATAAGTACGGCAATTGCAGCAAGGATTGCAACGACTATCATCGTTTCTATAAGCGTGTACCCTTTTTTCACGGCGTTACCTCCATCTGGCTCTTTTTAAACTCATAGTAAACACCCATACTTTCAGGTTTTGCATACACCTTCACCGTGTCTCCGCTGATCGTGTATCCAAAACCGTCACCGTACGGGTTCTTCGGCACATCGGTGAAGTAGTCTTTGTCGTGCAGAAAAGCGTTAAAGTCTGTCGGATACTGCCCGTTGTTGTGGTAGTACTCGTTCATCGCCTCGCCTATCTGCTTGGACTCCTGCACTACGACATTCTTTCTTGCCCCTCTTACGTGCGCCATTGCAAAGCCTGCAAGCGCTACAATGATCGCAACGACTACCAACACTTCAATGAGAGTAAATCCTAATCTCTTTTCCACGAGTAAACCACCTCTCTTCCGCTGTCCGTCTTTCTTGCATTTGCAGTAAACTTCATCGTTAAGCTTCCGTGTTTAACCGTTATCGTATAGGTGTCTCCGCTGTGCGACACACTGTAGTAGTAGTCGCCTGTGGGAAACGTACCTGAGGAACTCTGCCCGTCCAGTGCCTTGTATAGGGCTGTCTTTGCCGTGCACTCCATCTGGTTGTACACCTCACTCATCCTTTCTACGTGCATTGTTGAGGCAACGCTTTGAAAAGATGCCTGGAATACAAGGATAAGGAATAAAGCTGTAATCAAAGAGGTAAACAAAATAAACCCTTTTCTTTTACGGCCGGTACTGTGCTTTGCATTCATTGTAAACATCGCCTCCATAATACACGACAAGTGCTCCTGTGTTAAAGTTTCCCACAAAGAAAAAGCTCCCGTCGTTCTGCGTCGTGGTTACGTAGCTGTGGTTGTCCGGCGTATAAGCATACACCAGTGCATCTGCTATTCCTTTGTTTCGCACAGGGTCATAAAGTGTCCCTGCGAAGCCCGTTGCAGTAGGCCTCAGGTTAATAAATTCGCTTTTCCACTTCGCAGGTATGCCGAGAAAACTGCTGTACTTCTCTATGTCACTGTCTCCAAGAACAGACAGGTCGTCTTTCGTCGTCACGGCGTTCGTCCACTTTCCGTACTTCGTTGTGTCCATCGGCACACTGAACGTGTGGCTGTCGTCAGGTACGGGTGTTTCAAAGTCAGGGGTCACCATCCTCGTTGCAGAGATAACCTGCGGAAAACTGTCGTACTGAAAGAGAATGCTCATCGTCCAGTATGCCGTTGCTGCGTCGTTTACCCCCTGGACTGTAGGCACGTCCCCTGTATTTGAGCCCACCTTTGTCCCGTTCGGCGCGTAAAAGGACATAAGGAAGTAGTTA
>WFSP01000084.1 GCA_015485995.1 Caldisericales bacterium
AAACTTCTTCTAATAGCCCATCAAATATACCTAAATAAGTCCCAGTACAAACACCTTGACATAGATCCCGATAAAAGAGACAAAATAAAGGATAAAAACTTATGTTTTTCCTCTTGACAAAGATCGTAGTATCTTTGATGAGGCAATTCGCAAGGTTGATTTTTATTTCATTTTACATACAATAAACTTATGAAAATTATAGAAGATTTACACCTACACACACACATTTCAAAAGATTCGAGGCAAGATGGTGAAAAATACATAACAGAAGGGATTAAAAGAGGCATAAACTATATTGGCTTTTCAGATCACCTTGACCTTGACCCTACCGACAAAGATTTCGGATATTACAATTACGAAAATGCGTATAGAGATTACACACATCTCAGCAAAAAGCATAACGAGCAAATTAATCTTCTTTTCGGTGTAGAGGTTACGTATCAGAGCCCCCTTGAAAAAAGCATTCTGAAGAACACGGAAAGCAAACCTTACGATTATTTAATAGGCTCAGTGCATCGACTGGAAGGGTTTACAATAGCTGGAAAAAGCGGCATTCCTTTCTTTGAAGGAAAAAACGAGAAAACAGCATATATGATGTACTTTGAGGAAATGGCAAAACTTGTTTCGATGGACTACTTTCAGATAATAGGGCACTTTGACGTAATAAAAAGGTTCGGTGTAGAGTTTTACGGAAAATTCTATGCAGAGAAATACGCAGCAATTATAAAAGATATATTGAGAGAAATAGTAACTCAGGGAGCAGTAATTGAAATAAACAGCTCAGGATACAGGCAACCGCCAAAAGAGCCTTATCCATCAAAAGAAATCCTGCAGATGTACAGAGAAGCAGGTGGAACGGAAATTGCAATTGGCTCTGACGCACACAATATAAAATACTTTGGCAAAGGGATTGAAGATGCTCTTGCACTCGCCGGTTCGGTGTTTAACTTCGAAATTGTAGCCTTCAAAAACAAAGAGAAAATAAAATGCGATAAAATAAACAGCTTTGAAAATATATTGACAAAATAAAAGGACAGTATAAAATTTATTTTTAATAAAACCTATGAGGAGGTATTATAAATGTCGAATAAAAGCGAAATTGTAAACGAAGAAGTACTTGAAAGAACTGTTCAGAGAGCAAGGGAAAGAAATATTATCCTTCCAACATATGGGCAGATGAGAGATCCTTCCAAAGTGCCTGGGAAAATCAAAGATGAGTTAAAACATATCGGATTATGGGACCTACATCCAAGGAACCTTTTTAGAATTACATGGAAAAACGAACCGGTCAAATTCGGTGGTGGATTCGGAGGTGTAAATTATCTTGAACTTCCGCCTGAATTTACAGGGGTTAAAGCAAGAATTTTTGTGCTCCTCGGAAAATATTTTCCAACAGGCGCACATAAAGTAGGCGCAACATTTGGCCCTCTTGTAGAGAAACTCACAAGAGGAGCGTTCGACCCTACAAAGCAAAAGGCCCTATGGCCTTCTACCGGGAACTACTGCAGGGGTGGGGCGTACGACTCTGCACTTCTTGCCTGCCAGGCAATTGCAGTGTTGCCGGAAGGAATGTCAAAAGAAAGATTTGAGTGGCTTAAAAGTATCGGCTCGGAAGTTTATCCCACACCCGGAGTCGAAAGCAACGTAAAAGAAGTATTTGACAAAGCAAAAGAACTTAAAGAGCAGAGGCCGGACGAAGTTGTCGTACTGAATCAGTTTGAAGAATTCGGAAATTCAATCTGGCATTATGCAGTAACCGGGCCTGCAATGGAAGAAGTTTTTAATAAAGAGAAAAAAGAAGGCCAGAGAATGTCCGGTTTGTTCCTCACCCAAGGCTCAGCAGGTACGCTTGGATGCGGGAACTATTTAAGAAAGAAATTTTCCACAATAAAGATCGGTGCAGGAGAAGCGCTTCAGTGCCCTACTCTTTTATATAACGGATTCGGGGGACACAGGATTGAGGGAATTGGAGACAAACATGTACCCTGGATTTTTGATGTAAAGAATATTGATATGGTTTTAGATATTGACGACGAGGCATGTATGCACCTTATAAGGTTGTTTAACGAGCCGGCAGGAAGAAAAGTTCTTAAAGAAGCAGGCATTGATCCGGAATTCATTGATAAACTTGATTTATTCGGAATTTCCTCTGCAGCAAATATCATAGGTGCAATCAAAATGGCAAAATACTATGAGATGACAGATAAAGACGTCATATTTACAGTAGCAACGGACTCAATGGAACTTTACCAATCAAGGCTTGAAGAGTTAAAAGATATGTATGGAGATTATACGGAAACTGATGCGGCAAAAGATTTCGACAGATACTTAAAAGGAATCACAACAGATTGGCTTCTTGAACTGAGGTATTACGATAAAAAGAGAATGCATAACCTCAAATACTTTACCTGGATAGAACAACAAGGCAAAGAATTAGATGAGCTCAACGCCCAGTGGTACAACGATAAATATTGGGATGAAAAATTTGAATCTTACGAAGAATGGGACAAACGTATTAAAGAATTCAATGAACGTGTAGGATTAATAAAGAAATATAGATAACAACTTAGATGGGGGAGCATGCTCCCCCTCTTTTTTTATCATCTCCCACACACACAAGACATCTTCCTGAAGAAGGGTGATGTAGTGTGGATTATTTGATTTTTTTCACTAATTAGGCTATGATGTAACTATGAAACTCAATCAAGCGTTCCAGTTCAAACTCAAGGCCAACAAAGAACAGGAAGAGAAACTCAAAATCTACTCTAGTGCATGCCGATTTGTATGGAATAAGACTCTCAGCCTGATAAAAAACAGGTTAGTAGAATACAGCACATATAAAATAGTTAACGCCCACACTTTAACTCATTACTCACAACCATCGTTAATACCGCACTACGAAGATATTGCTAATCTCTTACCTTTATGGAAGCACTCTGAAGAGTACAGTTTCCTTTCCAATGCGCCGTCCCAGGCACTGCAGCAGACGCTCAAAGACCTGTACAAAGCCATAAGCTCAGCGTTCACAAAAGGCAACGGTATGAGGTTCCCGCAATACAGGAAGAAAGGAAAGTCGCCTGACAGCATCAGATACCCTCAGGGCTTCAAGATAAAAGGAAATAGAGTTTTTATGCCTAAGATAGGATGGATAAGGTTCTTTAAGTCAAGAGAGATAGCGGGTAAACCAAAAAACGTAACGGTTAAAAAGTATCCTGATGGATGGTACATAAGCATAGTAACTGAAGTGAAGATAGAAAAACCAAAAGAAAACTTGCACCACCCCGTAGGAATAGACGTAGGCGTTGCAAAGGCAATCACTCTATCTAACGGATACTACTTTGCACCTTTGGACTTAACCAAATGCGAGAAGAAACT
>WFSP01000085.1 GCA_015485995.1 Caldisericales bacterium
AAACTAAAGGAGAGGAAACAGAATGATAAACTAAAATCTCTATCTTCAAATATTCCAAATAATACTCCTATGAAAAAGAATGATTTCGTATATAATTTTAGTGAGGCAACTAAATGATATTTCGTATAGAAAATTAAATGAGGCAACACGCCTTGTAAATTTTTATTGCTCATAATTTGTATATTTAATAAAAGAATTTTGTCAAACTAAAATTTTTAAGCAGTTTTATCGTGCCCATTTGTAAAATTGCGAAAATTTTCTATAATCAAACTTAATATGAAAAGAATACTGAAATGCGTTAGGTGTGGAAAAGAATATCCCGTGGATATTCCACGCTACCGTTGTGATTGTGGGGGGCTGCTTGACGTAAAGATTGAAAAGGAAAAGAGTGATGATTTTTCCAGCTTAAAGGAGGTATGGAAAAAAAGAAAAAGCAGCAGTAAGCCTGCAGACGAAAGTGGTGTGTGGAGATTCAGAGAGTTAGTTTTTAATTTTGATGAAAAAGATATCATAACATTCCCCGAAGGAAAGACAAACCTTTACAAATTACCGGATAATATCCTTGATGTTGCTGCACTATTTGCAAAACATGAAGGGGAAAATCCAACGGGCTCTTTCAAAGACAGGGGAATGACTATTGGCATTTCATTTGCAAAAAAACTCGGGTATAAAATGGTGATTTGTGCCTCTACGGGCAATACGTCTGCGTCGCTTGCTGCATATGCTGCTCGTGCTGGTTTGAAAGCAGTGGTGTTTATTCCTGATGGGAAAATTGCATTTGGAAAACTTTCCCAGGCATTGGCCTATGGTGCAAAAACCCTTCAAATACAAGGTGATTTTGACGATGCAATGAGTGCAGTGCAGGAAATTGCTTCAAAACACAGGATATATTTACTTAACTCTCTCAACCCTATACGTCTTGAAGGCCAGAAAACAATTATGATTCATACGCTCGAACAACTTAATTGGAATATACCCGATTGGTTTGTGCTTCCAGGTGGGAATTTGGGTAATACCACTGCGTTTGGCAAAGCACTGATGGAGTTGAAGGAACTCGGTATAATTGATAAAGTGCCACGCCTTGCTGTGATACAGGCGGAAAATGCAAATCCATTTTATCTTGCTTATAAGAGTGGTTTTGAGAAATTTGAGACTGTAAAAACAGAAACAGTTGCAACTGCGATACGCATAGGAAACCCCGTAAACTACGAAAAGGCAAAAAGAAGCATAGGGTTTACAAACGGGGTTGTCGAGCAGGTAAGCGACGAAGAGATTATGCTTGCAAAGGCACGGCTTGATAGGATGGGCATTGGATGCGAGCCTGCATCAGCTGCGTCACTTGCAGGTGCGAAAAAGCTTAGAGAAAAGGGTATTATAAAGCGAAGCGATACGGTTGTTATTTTACTTACAGGTAATTTGCTTAAGGATCCTGGTGCAACAACGGATTTCCATCTGGGCAATATGCATATTGGCGACGGTTTACGTAATGCGCCTGAAAAAATTGAAAATAGCCAGAAGGAAATAGAAGAAAAGATAAAAAAAATTTTAGGGGAGTGAAGCTATGGTTGTAATGAAGTTTGGGGGAACCTCTGTAGGTAGTGCCGAGGCAATAAGAAGGGTTGGAAAAATTGTTAAGGAAAATAATGAAACAAAAGTTGTTGTTGTGTCTGCATTGAGTGGTACGACAGATGCACTCACACAGTTAGCAAAGTACGCAGAAAAAGGAAACAAACGTTACAGAGATATCTTTACTGCAATACGGGAAAGATACAGGGATGTGTGCAATGATTTATTTGGAGAAACCTTACCAGAAACGGAAGAACTTTTGGATTTTTTACTTAACATTTTAGAGAGTGTTAAAGTGCTGGCAGAAGTCACGCCGAGGGCGTTGGATACAATTCAATCCTTTGGAGAGAGAATGAGCACAAGAATTGTAAGTAAGTATTTGAACAAAATTGGTGTAAAGTCTGTACTTGTGGATGCCACCAGTTTTATTATTACAAACGATAATTTTGGTAATGCTACTCCTCTGTACGATATCTCGCGCAGAAAGGCGCAGAATCTATTTGCAAGACTATTCAAAAATGGTGCTGTTCCTGTTGTAACAGGATTTATTGGAAGCACAACGGAGGGTGCTATTACCACTCTCGGACGTGGAGGCAGTGACTTTACAGCAACAATTGCAGGAAATTTGCTTGATTCAAGAGAAGTGTGGATATGGACGGATGTAAATGGTGTGATGACTGCAGATCCGAAGATTGTAAAGAATACTTCTTCCATAGATGAAATTTCCTACAATGAAGTGGCTGAACTTTCATACTACGGTGCAAAAGTACTTCATCCTCGAGCGCTATTGCCTGCAATGAGCAAAAAAATTCCTATAAGAATTCTCAATACGTTCCAACCAGAGTTTAAAGGCACATTAATTACAGAAAAGATAAAAGAAGAAGGGAATATAAAATCCGTCACGATGATTGATCACATTTCTCTCGTCAATGTAAAAGGAAAAGGCATGCTTGGTGTCCCGGGAATAGTTGCTCGCTTATTCAGATGTGCATATGAGGCAGGAAGTAATATACTGATGATTTCCCAGGCATCTTCCGAACAGAACATCAGTTTTGCTGTAAACGAGGAGAGTATAAAACCACTCTTAAAAATACTCAAGGAAGAATTTGGGAAAGAGCTTTCCGAAAAAGCCATTGAAGAAATTTTGTACAGGGAAGATGTTGCACTCGTTTCTGTAGTTGGTCCAAGTATTGCGGATACCCCTGGCACTTCTGGAAAAATATTTTCTGCGTTAGGAAACAACGGAATCAATGTGATTGCAATTGCTCAGGGATCCTCTGCATATAATCTTTCGTTTATAGTAAAGAAGAGAAAGGCAGAAAAAGCAATACAGGCAATTCACACGAAGCTGGGGCTGGGTAGAAATCAGGAAAAGGGAAGTAAAATTGTAAACATATTTCAGTTTGGTACAGGAAAAGTGGGAAAGGCATTAGCTGAGATTATCTTAAACGAAAGGGATGCGATAGAGAGAGAAACAAACGTAAAGCTCCATTATATTGGTGCGGCAAGGAGTAATTGTTTTGTCATTTCAGACAAAACTGAGGAATTTCTAAGAAAGAAGCAATTTGATTTTCTGGAAAAAGGAAAAGTTCCTTTAAAAAGACTTTCTTCACTTCCTATAAATACTGTTGTTGTGGATGTTACGAATTCTGACAAACTCACAAACGACTTAATTAAACTATTGGAAAAAGGGATTAATGTGGTGACGTCAAACAAAAAGAATCTTACAAAGGATTATAAGATGTTTAAGCTATTTACAAACAATAAGGGCAAATCTCTCTTTGAAACAACTGTAGGTGCTGCACTGCCAGTTATTAAAACAATAAAGCAACTCATTGCAACCGGAGATACGATTAAAAAAGTTGTTTTATTGCCCAGCGGCTCCCTGTCATTCATATTTGGTATGATGAACAGGGGGAAGAGTTTTTCTAAAGCACTGCAAATTGCTATGGAGAAAGGATACACTGAGCCAAATCCGATGGATGATTTAAAAGGGAATGATATTCTGAGAAAAACAGTGATCATTGCGCGCCTCATCGGTGAACAAATTGGTAAAGAGGATGTTGTATTTGAAGAATTTGTTAAATCTAACGATCTGAAAACGTTCAAAGAAAAAGAGCTTAAGAATTTCTCTGATAATTTAAAGACACTTTTACAGAAAGGCATTGTATATCCTGTTGCTGAAATCGACAGTGTAAAGCATACGGCAAGGATTGATATTAGAGCACTTCCCAGAGATTCCGAATGGGTATACCTTAATCCCGGAGATAACCTATTTTTTATATATACAAAGTGGTATGGCAATCAACCAATTACGATAAAAGGTATTGGTGCAGGCCCTGAAATTACAGCAGCAGGCGTGCTATCTGACATTATCCGCATAGGGAGGGAGTTATGATAGAAGTTTCAATACTTGGTGCGACTGGAATGGTGGGGCAAAGGTTCGTGCAGCTTCTTGCAAATCACCCTTTTTTTAAGATTATCGCACTGTTTGCCTCTGAGAAGAGAAAAGGTAAAAAATACAGTGAAACGGTAGAATGGCTCCTCTCGGGTGAGGTTCCAAAAAGTGTGCGGAGCATCAGGATAAATTCAATCGGTGAAAGTATCCCTACAAAAATTGTTTTCTCTGCACTTCCTTCGGATTTTGCTAAAAGTATTGAAGCTGAACTTGCGGAAAAAGGGCATTACGTTTTTAGCAACGCAAGTGCCCACAGATATGATGAATTTGTTCCTATTCTGGTGCCTGAAGTAAACTATTCGCATTTTGAATCTGTAAAATATCAGGGGACTAAAGGTTTTATAATAACAAACCCTAATTGCTCTACTGCAGGTATTGTAATGCCGCTTAAAGCAATTCAGGATACGTTCGGGTTGGAAAAAGTGCTCGTTTTTACGATGCAAGCGCTTTCCGGTGCTGGTTTTCCGGGCGTTCCCTCACTTGGAATTTATGATAATGTCATTCCTCATATAGAAAATGAAGAAGATAAAATAAGGATAGAGAGCAAAAAAATACTGGGCAAATTTGATGGTAAATTTGAAAATACCAATTTTGCTGTTGAAGCGCGCTGCAGCAGAGTTCCTGTTCGAGACGGGCACACAGAGGTTTTGTTTGTTGAAACAAAAGAAAAAACTAACATCGAAGAATTTAGAAACGCACTGAAAAATTTCTCTGCGCTTCCCCAGAAATTGAAACTTCCCACTGCACCTACTCCCCCCATTATAGTAAAAGATGATAAATTCAGGCCTCAGCCGATTCTTGACAAACTCAGCGGAAAAGGAATGGCTGTTACTGTGGGAAATATAAGAAAAGCGAATATTTTTGACTTTACGTTTACTGTGCTTTCTCATAATACGATTCGCGGTGCCGCAGGGGGAAGCGTGTTAAATGCAGAGCTTCTTATAAAAAATGGAGAGTTGGATGTATAAAAGAGGTAAGCTTACCGATATCTTTGGTGATTTCATCATTTTCAGGGAGCTAAATCCTGTGAATAAGAATTTACCTCAGTTTGAAAGGGTCAAAAAGGCGCTTTCCCTGGAAAAACTTCCCAGAAAGAAGGACAAAGATTATGTAAAAGTACTTTCCTATATTTTTTCATTTGTCGGAGATTATAAAAAAATTTTCTATATAGGCGATACTCTTATGAGCGATTTGAGCGTTATAAATAGTTTCTCCCGCTATACTGAGTTCGAAACATTTGGAATTATAACAAGAGAAGGGGAATTGAACGGCTTTGAAGACAGAGGGAATTTCGTATTAAACGGTAAATGGAAAAATCTGCAAAACGTATTTTCCTTCTGTGAAAAAAACCATTTTACAATAAGTGAAGATACCGTTTTCATAATAGATATCGACAAAACCGCAATTGGTGCACGCGGAAGAAACGATAAAGCAATTGATAGAGCACGTATGGACGCGATTAAGGCACTTGCAGGAGAGATTTTCGGAGAAGTAAACAAGGAAGAGTTCTCTATGATTTACGATGTGGTGAATAAAAAGGATTTTTTTTACATAACCGAAGACAATCAGGATATCGTGTCAATTGTAAGTTTTCTTGTTTATGACGGGGCACTTTCTCTTGAACAACTTGGAAGCGGTGAGTTTGAAAATACAATTTCACTTCTTTCATCTGTCAAACCTGACAATACAAAACTTGAAAAGTATGTTCAAACTGTGTTGGTAAATGTAGAAAAAGGGAATCCCACGGCATTCCCTGAATTTAGAAAAAAGGAATTTGAAAAAACAATTTTGCGCACGGATTTTCTTGCTGATGAAACATTGCCCTCCAAATTGCTATCCGAAGAAATTTTGATTACAGGAGAAGTATATGACCTTGCGCTGATTGCAAAGGAAAAAGGCGCTTTTGTTTTTGGTGTATCTGATAAGCCTGCACTTTCCACGATGCCTCAAAACAGTGATGTTTTTCCTCCTGTGTATGAAAAAGTGATGAAAATTTATTCGGAGGGATAGAGTGAAAGATATTTGTTTTAGTAGTGAGATAATTGAAAAAGGAAACGGTGAAAAAGGTGCGTTTGTAATTTTAAAAGGAAACCCTTTTTATCCTGACGGTAAAGGCGGACAGATTGGTGATAGAGGTATAATTTCGGGAGCAAATGTGTTATCCAGTGAAGAGAAAGGCGGAAAAGTATTGATTTACGTTGATAAGTTTCCTGAAAACAAAACTGTTTCCTGCAGAATAGACGGGGAAAGACGTCATACAATATCTGCTCTTCATACCGCACAGCACATTTTGTCGGCCGTGTTGGAAGACAGATTCAATGTAAAAACAGTTGCCTTTCATATGAGTGAGGATTCCTGCACAATTGATGTTTCTCCTTCCGTTATTTCTCAAAGCATGCTGGAAAAGGCGGAAAATATGGCAAATGAAATTGTTTTTAGTAATCTGCCTGTTAAAAGGTATTTTGCGGAAGAGGACGATATATCAAGCCTTAACCTTCGCAGCAAGCATAAAGTTAGTGGCAAAATACGCATTGTAGAAATTCCGGGGGGTGGATTCTTCTATGTGTGGAGGAACGCATGTTGATTTTACGGGTGAAATAGGAATGATAAAAATCGTTAAAACGGAAAAGATTAAAAAGCAATTTCTCAGGATTTATTTTACTGCGGAAAAGCGTACGCTTGCCGAATTTCAGAAATTGCTTTCTTTAGTAAATTCTGTTTCCGGAACCCTCACCTGTGGCGCAGACGAACTCCCTTCAAAAATAAACAAAATGCTTTCGGAAGTAAAGACGTTAAAAAAGGAAAACAAAGTTTTAAAAATTTCGTTCCTTAAGAATGTTGCATCCGAGCTTTTTCGCGCTGAGGATGCTTTTGTGTTACAGGAAGTTAACATTGCAAAAGGTGATTTTATGACTCTTCTTGCAATGCTCTCACGCGAAAAAACAGACAAAATGTTTCTTATTTATTCGAATAAAGAACATATTTTAGGTATTTCAAAAGGCACTGAAAATAGCATAAATTTACAGTTAGCTTTTTCCGGGTTGTTCAAAACTTCCGGTGCAAAAGGTGTTATTAAACCTACTTTTCTTTTCGAAGAGTTTTCTGCCCCTGAGAATTTTAAAAACGCACTTCAATTAATCAAAACCCAATCTTTAAAATAAGATTCTGTCGTTTCTCCAATGCCCTGCAAAGGCAGGGGCAAAATTGCCCTTATAGCCTCCTGAATGATTTTAATTTTTTAATAAATGATTTATACTTTTTTTATGAGGAAAAGACGAACATCTAAAAAGCTTAAGGTAAAAGCAGTAAACAAAAAGTTTTTGGCACGTTCTAATGTTTTATCGATTGATATTTTACTAGATTTTTACAACGGGGGTACGAATGAAAAAGATTAGAAAAGCGGTAGTTCCTGTTGCAGGTTTTGGCACGAGGCTTCTACCTGCAACGAAAGCACAGCCAAAGGAAATGTTACCCATCGTAGATATGCCAGGGGTCCAATACGTAGTAGAGGAAGCTGTAAACTCCGGGATTGAAAACCTTTTACTTGTAACGGGCAGAAATAAACGTGCGATAGAGGATTATTTTGATTATACGGTAGAGCTTGAGAGAGAGCTTAAAAATAAAGGCAAAACAGATCTTTTAAATGTTGTAAGAAACGTAAGTGAAATGGCCTCTATCTATTATGTAAGGCAAAAAATAGCGAAGGGGCTCGGTGATGCAATTTACCATGCAAAGGGTTTTATTTCCGATGAGCCGTTCGGTGTCCTTCTTGCCGATGATATTATTGACTCTAACGTACCTGTATTAGAGCAAATGATTGATGTTTTCAGCGACCACCCCGGAATAATTCTTGCAGTTATGGAAGTTCCAATTAAAGATACAAAGCTTTACGGCATAATAGAGGGAAAGAAAATAACCGAAAGATTGTACGAGGTTTATGATATGGTGGAAAAACCGGAGCCTATGGAAGCGCCTTCTAATATTGCAATTGTAGGTCGGTACATTTTAACCCCTTCTATCTTTAATTCACTTGAGAGTACTCCTCCCGGGAAAAACGGTGAGGTGCAAATTACGGATGCAATAAAAAACCTACTTGTAAAAGAGAAAATATATGCTTATAAATTTGAAGGTGAGCGTTTCGACGTGGGGGATAAGTTAGGGTACCTAAAAGCAAACATTGCTTTTGCATTAAAAAGAAAAGGTCTTGGCGACGAGCTTAAAAAATATCTAAAAAGAATACTGAAAGGAGCATAAATGAAAGCATTGGTAACGGGAGGAGCCGGGTTTATCGGTTCAAACATTGTGGACAAATTAGTGGATAAAGAATTTGAGGTATTTGTTGTTGACAATCTTTCTACAGGCAAGGAAGTTAATTTGAATAGAAATGCTAAATTTTTCAACGTAGATGTTACAAATAGAAAAAATTTGGAAGATGTCTTTAAGCAGGTAAAACCTGATTTGGTGTTCCATCTTGCGGCACAAATTGATGTGAGGAAATCTGTTGCGAACCCCTCTCTCGATGCGTTTGTAAATGTAATAGGCGCAATAAACGTTTTCGAACTTTCCGTGCAATCTAATGTTCGAAGAATCATTTTTTCTTCAACAGGTGGTGCACTTTATGGAGAGCCGGAAAGGCTTCCTGCAGGGGAAGGTACGGAAGTAGCACCGCTTGCACCGTATGGAGTCTCCAAATACTGCAGTGAACAATATCTGAACTATTTTAAGAAATTGTACGGGATTGAACGAGTTATTTTAAGGTATGCAAATGTTTATGGGCCAAGGCAGGACCCTTTAGGTGAGGCAGGCGTAGTAGCGATATTTACAGGGAAAACCTTAAAAGGAGAACAACCTATAATTTTTGGGGATGGCACCCAGACTCGTGATTATATATATGTAAAAGATGTAGTGGAAGCAAACCTTCACGCGATAGATGGGAAAGAGGGGATTTATAATGTTGGGACAGGAATTGAAACTTCTGTAAATGATCTTATAAAAATGTTTTCCTCAATCCTTCATAAGGAGATAAAACCGATTTATGCTCCCCCACGTATTGGTGAGGTGCAGCGTATATCTCTTGATGCAGGCAAAGCAAAAGAAGAATTGGGTTTTATACCTCGATATACATTGAAGCAAGGTTTAGAGGAAACAATCCGGTGGTTTAAAGATAAGTCGTTAAACGATTAGCCTTTTGTTTGACGCGATTTTTCTTAAAGTTGTTTTAAATAAAAGGGAGGTGTAGATAAAGATGAAGAAAACTATGATTTTCTTAATCACACTCGTTTTTATATTTACATTATTTAACTTTCAGGTGATACGCGGAGAGACATCATTATCTTCTATGTTTAGAGGAAATCCAGCAAGAACCGGGAGAGAGTCTTTGGAAGGTCCGAAAAGTAATGGGCTCAAGTGGGAGCATAGATTAGACAGTCATATTTTTGCATCCCCTGTTTTTAATGACAAAGGTGTTGTGTTTTCCGCTTCAACTGATGGTATACTTTCTGGGTTTGAACCCCAAAAAGGTGGGACAGTTTTTTCAGTTTCCCTTGGCAAAAATATTTTCTCAACCCCCGTAATTTATAATGGTTATATTTATATCGCAGGAGGCAATCCCTCGTATTTATACAAATTTAATTTATCAAGTGCGACTAAAAAGTGGAAAATTCCTATAAATGCAGAGGTTCATTGTTCTCCCCTTATAGCAAACAATACTTTGTATGTGGGGACGGATAGTGGCTTCTTTTATGCAAAGGATCTTTCAAATGATGTTGCTAAAATGGAGTGGAAATATAATATTGGGGTACCTATTTATTCTTCTCCAGCGTACTCTGCAGGGAAAATTATTTTTGGTGCAGATAATAGTTATCTTTATTGTCTTTCTGACTCGGGAAAACTTTTATGGAAAACAAGCCTTGGGGACAAAGTTCGGGCGACCCCCCTTATTTCCGGTAATTATATTTATGTTGGCTCTACAAATGGAGATTTTTATAAACTTACACTCGGGGGAGATATCGTAAGTAAATTTAAAACAAATGGGGCAATATATTCTTCAGCAGGGCTTCTTTCCGATGGCTCCCTTGCTTTCGGATCCTATGACGGTTTTCTATATATTCTTTCAGATAGTCTGGAGTTGTTTAATAAGTTTAATGCAGGAAGTAAAATTTATTCCTCTCCTTGTGTTGCATCCGACGATACAATTTATTTTGGCACACTTGACGGAGTTTTATATGCTGTAGATAGTAAGTGTAATGAATTATTCGAGTTTGATGCAAGGGCTTCGATTTATTCATCTCCGGTAATAGGCACAGATGGGACCCTGTATTTTGGTGACGATAATGGATGGACATATGCTATCGGTTCACAAACAGGAATAATCACTGTTTATACAAATTTAGATGAAGCTGAATATTTAATTGAAGGGCCAAAACATTATTATGGTAAAGGTAAAACCTATGTTGTAAGAAACGCCCCAGAGGGTACGTATACCATTACATATAAAGATGTCCCAGGATACAAAACCCCTTCCAGCGAGACTTTAATTCTTAAAGGAAACAGCTCAATACATTTTGAAGCAACATATCAAAAAGCTATCCCAATTCTATCTGCTATTGTTGTAACAACAAATTTAGATGAAGCAACTTTTACTATTACCGGGCCAAAGACCTTTAGCGGATCTGGTAAGGAGTATACTGTAAAAAATGTCCCTGCAGGAACATATACTGTTGCTTTTGGCAATGTGAAAGGATATACTACCCCCAACAGTGTAGAAAAAGAGGTAAAAGAAGGCGAAATCGTGACGTTTACTGGCCAATATACAAAATTACCAGAGCCCAAAACAATAGAAATTGTTCTCCAGATAGGCAATCCGTATATGATTGTAAATGGAGTGACAAAAGAGGTAGATCCAGGTAGAGGTACTGCTCCGGCCATTATTCCCAAGTGGAACAGAACGGTGGTACCGGTACGTGCAATTATAGAATCTCTCGGTGGCAAGATTTTATGGGATGGAAAGGAAAGGAAAGTTACAATTCTCTTTAACGATAATGCAATAAATCTTTGGATTAGTAAAAATAGTGCTGAAGTAAACGGTAAATATCACTTGATTGACTCAGGTAACCCCAATGTTACTCCAATTATCATAAATAACAGGACTATGGTTCCGGTAAGGTTTGTTGTAGAGAGTATTGGTTGTACTGTCAAGTGGGATCCTGATACAAAGAAAATTACTATTATTTATGTAGAACCATTAGGGCTGTAACTTTATGAGTTAACAATAAGTGGATACCCCCCTGGAATTAGGAGCAACTTTTTGAAAAAGTATTACAAGGTTATTCACTCTGCAACCCTTAGGGACTATGCTTTTGAATACTGGTCAAATTAAGCCAGACTGAAGAATTCTATAAAGGTAGATAATATTTACATGTGGTTCCTCAGCAAAAAATATGCACCGCCACTGTAATTCCATATTATAAACTTTACAGGCCCTAAAAGAAAGGAACTAATTTATAAATATAGAGAAATACCCCACTAAGAGTTATTGTGGGGCCTTATTTATTTGGTTAGCCCTTTAGCAAGAATTGCGAGCTTGAGGTTATATGTCCCTTTCCAAACGCATCTTTTACCTTTACTATGGTGGTATATTTGCCGTCTTTTGTATCCGAGGGCATTGTAAAAGTTATAGGAAAGTATAGATACGCTGCACTGTGATTGCCTCTTATTTCCTTATCAATTACTGTTGTTTCCGGAATTACAGTGTTACTGTCCGCATCTTTTATTTCAATACTTATAACCGGATGGTAAACAATTTCATTCCCATCTTTCTTGTACTTTAATCCTGATACCTCAAAGTAAAGATAGAATGTTTCCCCCGGAGTAAAGGTCTTATCGGTTTTCTCCACGTAATCCCTGTCGCCGTTTACAGTGGAACAATACACGAGATGATTCATCTCAAGGCCGCCAATTTGGATTTTCTTGTTCGTTGTAACTCCGTTGCACCCACTAAACAAGGCGGCGCTTACAGCTATTGCAATGATCAAAATCAAAAGTTTTTCCATCTGTATCCCCCTTTTTCATAAATACTTGTTTTATTATAAATTTATTTTGAAAACTTGTCAAATATTTCTTTTAACTTCTAAATCAAATATATCCCTTATTTTAAGGTACTGCTGTAAGAAATTATGTTTTTCGAGGTTTTTAGGCAAGCTCTATATACTTTCTAACGAATACGATATGGTATGTAGAAGGAATTTTTAAGCTAAAAATCCATACTTATTTGTTTTTTGGTGCGGAAGGGGGGATTTGAACCCCCAAGAGCTTATCGCCCACTGAGACCTGAACCCAGCGCGTCTGCCAATTCCGCCACTTCCGCTTATTTCTTCTTTTCTCTAATTATAAGTGAAAAAACTGCAGGAGATTTTTTTGAATTTCTCCTGAAGACTTTTTTTACTGTTTTTTCAATTTCCGCTTCTACCTCTTTTTGCTCTTTTATTTTAGCAAATTTTTCAACTGTTTCAACTACTTTCCCCTTTGCAAGTTTAATAATTTCTCCTTCGCTCCCGGGAGTAAGCATTATTCCGCGCGTTTCTACGTGTACAGGTTTTCTCACCTTTCCATTTTTATTTAGAACAACTATCGCGAATAGTATTCCTCTGCTTGCCATTTCTTTTCGTTCTGTGAATACAGGTATGTCTTCTTTTTTACCTTTTAGAGAAATTTGCGAACTTCCTTCAATTATAATGCTTCCTGACTTCACCTTAGGCAATCTTCTCATTCTTCCGTTTGAAATTTGTACTCCGAGCCCGTTTTCAAGTATAAAGATGTTTTTACTGCTCATTCCCTCACCCATTGCAATCTTTTTTCCGAATACAAGATGCCTGTATTCTCCGTGTACAGGAATGTAGTACTTCGGCTTTGTAATGCGCAGCATAAAGCGAATATCTTCTTGCGAGCAATGCCCTGACACATGGATGCCGTCTTCTTTTCTGTAATATACATCTGCTCCCAGTTTGAATAGTTTATTTATCGTGTCCGAAACCATTCTTTCATTCCCAGGTATCGGGTCTGCGGATACAATTACGGTGTCTCCTTTTGTGATACTGATTCCATTGTGCATTCCATTTGCGATACGGACAAGCCCTGACATTGGCTCTCCTTGAGTACCTGTAGTAATAAGCGTGATTTTTCTCTTTGGCAGGGTGGAAATGTTGGATAGCTCTACTTCCATATTTTCAGGAACTTTTATATATCCAAGCTTTTTAGCAGTTTTTACGCTTTCAACAAGGCTGCGCCCGTTGAAAACCACTTTTCTGTTAAATTTTTCTGCAACGTTTACAAATTGCTGTACCCTGTGTATGTTTGTAGAAAATGTTGCGGCGATAATTCTGCCTTTTGATTTGCTAAAAATAGGTATAAGATTTTTACCTATTAAGGATTCTGAACCTGTAAACCCGCTTTCGTCTGCATTTGTGCTGTCTGAAAGAAGTGAGATAATTCCTTTTTTGCCAAGTTCCTTGAGGCGTGTGACATCCATTTTTTTGCCGTCAACGGGTGTGTTGTCAATCTTGTAATCTCCTGTGTGAAATATAATCCCTTCGGGGGTATGTATTGCAATTCCAAAGCTGCCCGGTATGCTGTGAGTCATCCTTATAAATTCTATATCGAAAGCCCCCGTTTTTACTTTACTTCGGTTGTCTATCTCAATAAAATTCATACCCTTTTTAATTTTTTCAGGGAGCATTCCCTTAACAAGGCCCAGCGTAATAGGTGACCCTGCAATAAGGGGCGGTTTTACGTCTTCAAGCACGTAGCGCAATGCTCCGATATGGTCAAGGTGCCCATGTGTGAGCACAATTCCTTTCAAATGCTTTCTTTTCTTTTTCAGATATGAGTAATCGGGAATGATAAAATCTACCCCTGGCATATCCGCCGAGGGGAATTTGAACCCCGCGTCTATCAACAACAAGTCTTTGTTCACTTCAATTAATGTGGAATTTTTACCTATTTCCCCTATTCCACCAAGAGGAATAATTTTTACTTCATTTACCACTTGACATCTCTCCTTTTATCTATAAAATGATGAGTGGCAATTGGGGCGTAGCCAAGCGGTAAGGCAACGGACTTTGGATCCGTTACCGAAGGTTCGAATCCTTCCGCCCCAGCCAACTCAAAAAACGTTCTTAATATATTCAATTTCTTTTTCTCCATTCTCTTTAATTAAAACAGAAATTACATCAATTTCAAAATCCGCATCTTTTCCTTTTAGGTAAAATTCTATAGAGTGTGTAATATGATTTAATTTTGCTCTATTCACTGCCTAAAAAGGTTTCCCAAATTTTGTGCTCCTGCGAGTTTTTACTTCTACAAAATGTAGTTTCCTATTCTTCTCCGTGATAACATCAATCTCCCCGAAGGGTGTTCTAAAGTTTCGCTCTAAAATTTTCATTCCTTTTTTCTTCAGAAAATCTGCCGCTATTTCTTCTCCTTGCTTACCAAGGGAGAGATTGCTCATTTACGCCTCTAAAGCTTTTCCTGTGTATGGCAGATGCTCCGTATTTTTTAATTAAAAGTTTGTGCTCCTTTGTAGGGTACCCCTTGTGCTTGCAAAAATTATACTGCGGATAGCGTTTGGCAAAACTGCACATCATTCTGTCTCTTACTACTTTTGCAACAATAGAAGCCGCACTTATCTGATAGATCTTGCTATCACCCTTTACTACGGTTTTTTGCCGAAGGTTAAAATCTTTAATTTTTTTGTTTCCGTCTACAAGCACTATAACATTTTTACTTAATTTCATTCTGTTATTTTTTAAATTTATTCTTAACGAGTCTACAGCACGTTTCATCGAGAGGAGGGATGCATTTAAGATGTTTATCCTGTCAATTTCTTCAGGTGCTGCAATTCCTACTCCAAATGCAACACACCGTTCCCTTATTATATTAAATAAAGCCTCACGCTTTTTTCCTGAGAGGCTTTTCGAGTCTTTTACGCCTTCAATTCTCTCTGTTATAATTACTGCTCCCGATACAACGGGGCCTGCCAAAGGGCCTCTGCCTGCTTCATCTACTCCTATGATAATATTACGGTTTCTCTCCGCTGTATGCATCAAGATCTTCTATATGCGTAAACGGCCAATATACACAGAATGCTTTTCCTACAATACTTTTTATCGGAACAGGCCCGAAGTAGCGTGAATCCAAACTTACACTTCTGTTGTCTCCCATAACAAATACGTACCCTTCAGGTATTTTCTTCTCAGGGTAGTTCTGCACCATAGGGGAGTGGATATACGGTTCATTCAAGGGCTTCCCGTTTATGTATACCTTATCGTCCCTTATGGCAATTGTTTCTCCGGGTAATCCTATCACTCGCTTAATATATTTGCTTTTGCTATCAGTTGGTGGTATAAGAATTACTACATCGCCCCTTCTCGGCGGATGCAGTTTATAAGAAAGTTTATCCACCATTACAAGGTCATTCGGGTGAAGAGTGGACACCATAGAAGTCATTTCAATTCGGTAAGGCTGGACTATATATGTCCTTACTACAAATGCTGTAGCAAAAGCAAGGATTATTATTATAATCCAACTTTTCAGTTCCTTCACTATTTGGATTCTTTCTTCTCCTTTACAATCTGAGATTTTCCTATCCTGCTTCTCAAATAGTAGAGCTTTGCCCTTCTCACGGCACCTTTTCTCTTTATTTCTATTTTTTTAATCATAGGGGAATTTACGGGAAAAACTCTTTCCACACCTATACCGTAAGAATTTTTCCTTACAGTAAATGTTTCATTAATTCCTCCGTGCTTTCTGGCTATTACTGTTCCTTCAAACACCTGAACTCTTTCTTTTGCACCTTCTTTAATCCTTACATGCACTCTAACAGTATCGCCTACGTGAAAATCAGGGACGTCTTTTTTTAGATATTCCTGCTCTATTAGCCTTAATTCATCCATTTTTTTTCAACTCCTTTCGCTTACTTTACAAATTTAATCCAAATTATTATAACGAATTCTTTTATTTTAGCAACACTTTTTTCTTTTATCCTCTCCACCCACAAGACACCTTCCTTCAGGTAAGTGATGTAGTGGGGGTTTTCTGATCCTCTATGTATTTCCTCACAATTTCTAAAGGGGCACCACCACAGGAACCTGCAAAGTAACTTGGACTCCATAAAGCATTTTTCCAGTAATACTTTTTGATCTCTGGGAATTGTTGCTTCAGTTTTCTTGAAGAAACTCCTTTAAGTGAGTTTACGAGCTTTGAAATACACACTGTTGGAGGA
>WFSP01000086.1 GCA_015485995.1 Caldisericales bacterium
AAAACTTCTTCTAATAGCCCATCAAATATGCCTAAATAAGTCCCAGTACAAACACCTTGACATAGATCCCGATAAAAGAGACAAAATAAAGGATAAAAACTTATGTTTTTCCTCTTGACAAAGATCGTAGTATCTTTGATGAGGCAATTCGCATCCTTGACATACAAGACATTTTTGTTAAAATATAGTAGAAACTAACGAAAGGGAGGTAGTTATGAAAAAACAACCACCAGAAAAAGTATCACAGAATGAAGTAGTATTTAAAGTTGAGGAGCTTGAGCCACTTTTAAGCCCACCCCCAATGGATCTTAAGCCATGGACACCTATGTATATCGAGCTTAAGAATCGTCAGGGTGAAAAGAAAAACATGGTTATTAGACAAATGACGAAAGAGGAAGCACCTGCATTACTTCCTTTTATTAAAAAATTTCTTGATATTGATCATGATTTTTATGACATTGTAGGTGCTCGTGTTTATGCTGAAATTCTTGGTTGGTATAGAAACAGACTTAAGGATCCTTATCTTTTAGTCGGCATTATTGATGGAGAACTTGCAGCATTAGGCAATGGACGCCTTATGAGCAAGGACACCAATATCAGCCTTCATACAATGGCTTTTAAGAGAGGGTTCCGTGCCGGTGCAGCAATGTATTATGCAAAAACTTATTACACATTTGAGATCCTTGACCAAAAAGAATTCTGGGCAACTTATGAAAGTTATAATGGATTTAAGAGATGGGGAATTGGAATGGCGCAGCCATCTTATCCATGGCCCGAATACCAGCATGAACTTGGTGGGGCAAAAGTATTCTACGTGACAAAAGATTACTGGAATGCCTCTATTAAGAAATACCTTGAAGATTATCTTGGTACCACTCTTAAAACACCAGTACCAGAAGATCTTTTAAAGCAAGCAGAAAGTTTTAAGATTCCGGAAAGCCCAGAAGTATAATTAATTATACAAAAACACCCTCGGTTAGCTCTGTACCCGAGGGTGTTTTAATTCTTTAATGGGGGTACAGATTGCAAGTTAAAACGAAATTAGGCGTAATTTCAGTTGGAAGTGATGTTCCTATTGCAAGTGGTATTGTTTCTATACACTCTAAGTTCAGTAACGTTGTGAATTTAACTTTGCAAAGCGGTGAACTCTTTTCTTTAGTTACAGAGAAAGTTGGTCCTGGTCCTAACAATATAGTACTTAACGTAAAGGACCTTTCTTTTGTAAAAAGTTTTAATTGGACAGAAAATGAATTTACTATTAATAAAGAAAAAATTCTGAGGAATAATATTAAAATCTATAATTTCAACTTCAAGTTAATGAATTTGAGCAAGGTAAACTTCCTTGCAGGCCTTAGCTTTTTTGAAAGAATACTTATAAAAGATGCCCCTGCTCTAAGCAGCGCTTTTCTTCTTGACAACAGAAGAAAAAATTTCTTTATAACGCCATTTGAAAAAAATTTAGAAGAGACTATAAGGAAAAACGTAGATGGCGTTATGAAGGGCCATCTGTCAAATATTGAAAAGCTAAAAGGCTTGGGCTTTGGTTTAACACCTCAGGGAGATGACCTAATTGACGGTTTTGTTTTAGCACTTGTTTCTTATGAACTTTTTACCGGAGAAAATACTTTTAGAATACGCAACAAGATTTTTTCATTGGCAAAAACTGAAAATATTATTTCGAACACTTTCCTAAAATATGCAGTGCAGGGAAAATTGTATGAACGAATTGGAAACATTATTGAAGCGATTGCTTGCAACGACAAAGAAAAAATTATACTCTCTGCAAGATCGCTTCTTGATATTGGAGAAACTTCAGGTTCTGACATAGGAACAGGTTTTATCCTTATGAGCAGAAAATTATTTGAAGGAGGTGTTGAATGGTTGTAAAAGGAATTATTAAACAGGGTGAATACTACGATTCTGTTACATTGATGCTTGTTGCAAGAGACGCAACAAAAGTTGAAGGTGTAGAAGATGCCGCGGTAGTTATGGGTACTGATCAGAACAAATCTATTCTTGAAACTTCAGGTATACTTCTTGATATGTTTAAGGATACCATCGATTCTGATTTGCTTATTGCGGTAAAGGCAAAAGATGAAAAAACAGCGGAAGAGGCATTTGAAAAAATCGACAAACTTCTCAAGGAAAAGAGAGCAAAAACTCAGGAAGCAGGCGAATATATGCCAAAAAGCCTCGAAGGCGCGTTGGAATTTATGCCTGATGCCAATATGGTAATTATATCTGTTGCCGGAAAGTATGCAGGCGATGAGGCAATGAAAGCTCTCCAGAACGGACTGCATGTAATGTTATTTTCGGACAATGTTTCTATTCAAAAAGAAATAGAGCTTAAAAAATATGCTCGTAACAATGGTTTGCTTGTAATGGGACCGGACTGTGGAACTGCGATTATAAACGGTGCGCCCCTTTGTTTCGCTAACGTTGTGAACAAAGGAAAAATTGGCATTGTTGCAGCCTCAGGTACAGGCTTGCAGGAAGTAAGTTCCGTAATTACAAATGAAGGTGCTGGCATCTCCCAAGCAATCGGTACCGGCGGTAGAGATGTGAAAAAAGACGTTGGTGGTATAATGTTTATTGAAGGAATGAAGGCGCTCGAAGAAGATCCAGAAACAAATTATATAGTGCTTGTTTCTAAACCGCCTCACCCGGAAGTTCTCGAAAAAGTTGCAAAACTTATTAAGTCAGAAATAAGGAAACCGGTTGTGGGAATTTTCCTTGGCGGTGACCCGGAAGTTGTAAAAAGCGCAGGTGCCATACCGGCAAATACTTTGGAAGAAGCAGGTCTTATTGCAGCATCTCTTGCAAAGGGCAAATCTCTTGATGACTTTAAAAAACTTTTAGAGGAAAGGGAGAAAGAAGTTACTGAGTTAGCTGAAAGAGAGAGTAAAAACAAAAAGGAAAGCCAAAAATATGTAAGGGGCCTTTACACCGGTGGGACGCTTTGTGATGAAGCTATGCTTCTTTCAAGGAGGATTATTGGCGAAGTATATGGCAATGCCCCTTTGAATCCGGAGTTTAAGCTTAAAGACTCATGGATTAGCCAGGAAAATACGTTTGTAGACCTCGGTGAAGATGAATTTACAGTAGGTAGGCCTCACCCGATGATTGATTTTACATTGAGAAATAAGAAGATTTTAGAAGAAGTAAAGGATCCGTCTGTTGCAGTAATTCTTCTAGATGTTGTCCTTGGATATGGTTCTAATATGCAGCCCGGTGATGAACTTGCTCCTGTAATTAAACAAGCAAAAGAGATTGCTGAGAAAGATGGTAGAAATATTACATTTGTGTCTTCTATTACCGGAACTGATAAAGACCCTCAGGACCGGAAAAAGGTTAAGAAGCAACTTGAAGAAGCTGGCTCGATTGTAATGCCTTCTAACGCTGCGGCCGCAAAACTTGCTTCTTATATTGTTAAAAATTTGGGAGGTGCAAGATGAGGAAAATTTCCGACCTCTTTAAACAAGAATTAAAAGCGATAAATATAGGCCTTGTTTCTTTTAAGGAAAGTCTTGATGATGTTGGAGTAAAGGTTATTCAAGTAGATTGGCGTCCACCTGCCGGTGGTGATGAACAGGTAATGGATGCGCTTAAAAAGTTATTAGGTTAGTAGAATTTAAATCATAGGAGGTGTATTATGGTAGATATTGAAAAGGCGAACAAAGAAGCGTTGGACAAGTTGCTTAAAGCGCGTCCTATGCTTGTTGGGTTAGGAAAGGCAATTGATGTAATGCCTGGGATGAAGAAAAATATGATTCTTCATGCAGGGCCTCCAATTACCTGGGACAGAATGTGTGGGCCTCAAAAGGGTGCTACTATTGGCGCACTAATTTACGAGGGGCTTGCGAAAGACGAAAAACAAGCAGAAGAGCTTGCTGCGTCTGGAGAAATTGAATTTTCTCCGTGCCATCACCACCAGGCTGTAGGGCCAATGGCGGGTATTATATCTCCTTCTATGCCTGTTTACATTCTTGAAAACGAAGCGTTTGGAAACAAAGCCTTCGCTACAATGAATGAAGGGCTCGGCAAAGTTTTAAGAATGGGTGCTTTCTCCCCGGATGTAATAGAAAGGCTTAAATGGATGGAGAATACGATGTATCCTGCTATGGACAAAGCAATTAGGTATTTGAAGAAAATTGACTTAAAGAGTATTATTGCACAGGCTCTTCATATGGGTGATGAGCTTCATAATAGGAACAGAGGCGCTACATCTTTACTGTTCAGAACTATTGCTCCTGCAATGGTAAAAACGAGTGATGCAAATACAACTGAGGCAGTGCTCAAATTTATTGACGGAAACGATCATACTTTCTTGAACCTCTCTATGCCTGCCGGAAAAGTAAGTCTTGACCCTGCCAGAAATGTTGAAGGAAGTACTATGGTAGTTGTAATGGCAAGAAATGGAACAGATTTTGGCATTCAGGTTTCCGGGCTCGGTGATGAGTGGTTTACTGCTCCTGCACCTGTTCCACCTAATGCGCTCTATTTCCCAGGATTTACTAAAGAAGATGCAAATCCTGATATTGGTGATAGCTCTATTATGGAAACGGCAGGACTTGGTGGATTTGCAATAGGTGCAGCTCCTGCAATTGTGCAATTTGTTGGTGGTACACCACAAGACGGTTTAAATAAAACTCTTTCTATGTATGAGATTACTGTTGGAGAAAATAATATTTATCAGGTTCCGTATCTTAATTTTAGAGGAACTCCAACAGGTATAGATATAAGAAAAGTTGTTGAGAAAAACATCCCTCCGTTCATTGATACGGGTATTGCCCATAAAAAACCTGGAATTGGACAAGTAGGTGCTGGCCTTGTTGATGCACCGATGGATGTATTTAAAAAAGCAGTAATTACTTTCGCAAAAAAATATTCTTAGAGGAGGAAACAAATTATGACAAATGAAGAATTCATTAAATTAGTTAACAAATCAGCAAGGATGTATGATTTAACCCAGCCGTTAAGCATTCATACTCCACCGTGGCCAAGCTATATGCCGTTAGGGCTTCAGTATTTCAAGCGTATTGCCGGCGCACATATGGGTAAAGGTGCAAATGGACAGATTATAACATCAAGCAACCACGTTGGAACACATATGGATGGGGAGATTCATTTCTTTAGTTCAGGCAGGCCGATTGGTAAAGTGCCTCTAAATGAGTGGGTAGGCCCTGGCGTGGTAGTAGATATTTCCGACGAAGTAGGGGATTATGACCTCTATACTCCTGAAATGCTTATGAAAAAAGCTGAAATCCGTGAAGGCGATATTCTTATTATTAATACTGGCTACCATAAGTATGCGTGGGATCAGCCAGAATCTGATGAACTGCGTTATATGGTAAAACATCCTGGCCCAAGTGCTGACTTTGCAGATTGGGCGCTTAAAATGAAAATTAAATGGATTGGGGTAGATTGTGGAAGTGCAGATCACCCAATGAATACTATTCTTAGGGATTGGCATCCCGGACTCTTTAAAGAAGCTGACAAAAAGCTCAGAGAAAAGTACGGAAAGAGCTGGGATGAAATGTTCCCGCCGGAAATTTATTATCAAATTATGCATTTAAAACTATTCCCAAAAAGATTAGTTCATGCGGAGAATCTTGGAGGAGAAATTGACGAACTCAGCAACAAGAGAGCTTACATTGGTGCATTTATTGTAAAAGGCATCGAAATGGAATCAGCGTGGGCAAGAATTGTTGCATGGGATATGCCAGAAGAGAAATAGGAGGAGTTTATGAACAATTTTGACTATGTAAAACCTGCAACGTTAGATGAAGCAGTTTCGCTGTATAAAAGGTACGGAGAAAAAGCAAAGCTGCTTCTTGGTGGGACAGATCTCATTGTCCTTATGGATGCAGGTGCAGTGGCTCCAGATATTTTAATCGATTTGAAAGGAATAGAGGAGCTAAAGAAACTCGAGCTTGATGAAAATTTTTTACACATAGGTGCGCGAGTTACTTTCAATGAGCTTATAGATAGTCCTATCATAAAAGAGAAATTTCCTCTTCTCTGGGAAACGTCAAGAACTATTGCCTCAACAGGCGTAAGAAACAAGGCAACTTTAGTGGGAAATATTTGTAGTGCGGTTCCTTCTGCCGATACTGCACCTGCACTTCTTGTATGTGATGCAATTGTTGTAACGGCAGGGGAAAGTGGTGGTAGAGAAATACCTATTACTGAGTTCTTTACGGGTCCAAGAAGAACAGTGCTGAAATCTGGTGAGATTGTAAAAGAAGTTAAAATTTCCTACGGAAGTAAAAAATTCGGTGGGTCATATATAAAACTCGGCCGATACGACGGTGAGGATCTTGCACAAGCTGGAGTGGCCACTCTTGTTTCTGAGGATAAAGATTATAAAGTTGCCTTTTGTGCTGTTGCAGCTAAGCCTGTTAGGGCAACGGAAGCCGAAAACTATTTAAAAGGCAAGGAGCTCACGGATGAAGTTTTGGAAGAAGCTGCTAAGCTTGCCGTAAAAGCGATTTCTCCGATTTCTGATATTCGAGCAAGCAAAGAGTACAGACTGTATGTAAGTGGTGTTATTTTTAAAAGATCGTTAAAGACATCCCTTGCGCGTATGAATGGAAACGGGCCTGCGTATGGCGAAAGGCTTGTTTAGGAGGATGACTATGAGAAGAGAAATTAATTTTACTTTAAATGGGGGCTCTGTAAAAATAGATGTAATGCCAAATGAGAAATTATTAGATGTTTTGCGAGATAGGCTTGGCATAAAAAGCCCGAAACACGGCTGTGGTAGGGGAGAGTGCGGCGCTTGTACAGTATTGTTAAACGGTAAAAGTATAAGGAGCTGCATAACTCTTGCGATAGAAGTGGACGGACAAGAAATTACTACGCTAGAAGGTATTGAGAAAAATAATATGACCGATTTACAAAAATCCTTTCTCAGCCATAATGCTTTTCAGTGCGGTTTCTGTGCCTCTGGAATGACAATGACTGCAACTGAATTGCTTACTAAGAATCCTAACCCTGATGAAGAAGAAGTCAGAGAAGCTATTGCTGGAAACCTTTGCAGATGCACGGGATATAAGAATATTGTAGAAGCTATTCTCGATGTTTCTAAGGAAAAGTAGGAGGGGATTGGATATGAAAAAAGAACTAAAATATGTAGGCACGAGAGCGGTACGTTTAGATGGGCTTGAAAAGGTAACCGGTGCTGCAAAGTATGTAGATGATTTGGAATTTGGTCCGGGTATGCTTTATGTTTCTGTTTTAGAAAGCCCATATGCTCATGCAATGATAAAAAGTATTGATACGGCAGAAGCTGAAAAAATGCCTGGGGTAAAGGCTGTTCTTTCAGGAAAAGATTTCCCTGAGAAATTTGGCCTTTATCTAAAAGATAATTCTATTTTCCCTGCTGATAGAGTTCGCTACATAGGGGAACAGGTAGCTGCAGTTGTTGCTGAAACTCCTAAGCAAGGGGAAGCGGCCGTAAAAAAGATAAAAGTTGAATATGAACCTCTCCCTGTTATTCAAGATCCGCGTGAAGCGATTAAACCCGGGGCACCTCTTGTTCATCCAGACCTTGGCAAATATGAAGTAGTTCCTTGGCTTTACCCACAACCCGGAACAAACATTGGGCATGTGAGAAAAATCAGAAAAGGTGACATAGAAAAAGCTTTTGAAGAAGCAAGCTTTATTTTGGAAGACTGGTATCATGTACCTCACGTAGTGCATGCCCCTATTGAAACTCATATTTCCGTTTCCCTTTATTCTTATGATGGAAGGCTTACTATGTGGAACTCTACACAGTCGCCACACACTCAGAGAAATATTATTGCTAATGCACTAAAAATTCCGCACAAAAATGTAAGAGTTGTTGCTCCGTATGTTGGCGGCGGGTTCGGCGGTAAAGCCGGAATTAATATGGAAGTAATTGCTGCAGTCGCTGCAATGAAAGTTCCAGGCCACCCTGTGAAGCTTCGCTGGACGAGAAAGCAGGAATTTGAAAATAGTTCTCAAAGGCAAGAGCTCTATGCGCATATCAAAATGGGTGTGAATAAAGAAGGCAAAATTATTGCCTTAAAACATCAGCTTTATTGGGATGTTGGCGCATCAGCTGAATATGGTTCAAATGTTGTGAACGCAACTGGTTTCTCGGCAACTGGCCCATATTACATACCCAATGTGTACATAGATTCATTTGCAATCTATACAAATAGGCCTCCTTGTGGAGCTTACAGGGGCTTTGGTTATTCAGAGTTCCACTTTGGCATAGAAAGCCATATGGATAGGATTGCTAAGGCAATAGGAATGGATCCCGTTGAGTTTAGAAAGAAAAACGCAATAAAACGTGGAGAACCTGTTGCTTATGGTGTAGAAATGAACCCTACTGGCATTCAGGAGTGTATTGATAAAGTGGCTGAGAAAATTGAATGGGGCAAGGAAGATAAATCTCCGGATCCGAACAAGATTAGAGCAAAAGGCTTTGCATCAGTGTGGAAAGCGCCTGCAATGCCACCAAATGAATCTTCTGCTGCATTCATTAAATTCAGTGAAGACGGAAGTATTAATATTCTTGTTTCCGGAATGGAATTAGGGCAAGGTTTCCTTACTGCTATGGCAAAGATTGCTGCCGAGGAGCTTCAGCTTCCACTTGAAAAAATAAGAGTAGAGCTTCCTGATACAGATAGAAATCCATATGAATGGCAAACTGTTGCAAGCCATGTTACTTGGAGTTGCGGTAATGCAGTGATGCGTGCAGCAATTGACGCACGTAACGAAATTTTAAAGACTGTATCCAGAGCATATCATATAGAAAAAGCAAGTCTTTATCTTGAAGATGGAAAAGTAAAATGTTTCACTGACCCGGATTTTGAGCTTCCATTTGAGAAGTTTGTAATCAATGGCATAGAAATGCCTGATGGAACCTTTAGAGGTGGCCCAATTATGGGGCATGGAATGTTTATGCCTGAATTTACTTCTGCTAAGGTAAACCCCGAAACAGGGCTTGGTGGACATCCGAACGTGCATTATACCACAGGCGCGGGAGCGGTTGAAATTGAAATTGATAAAGAAACAGGAAGGATTCGTGTCCTTAAGATGGCAGAAGCATTTGATGCAGGAAAGGCAATTAACCCTGACCTTGTAGAAGGGCAGATTATTGGTGGATTTGTCCAGGGTTTAGGTACAGCGCTTTGGGAAGAAGTAAAATTTGATAAAAACGGTAAAATTTTGAATCCCAACTTCACCGATTACAAAATTCCAACGGCACTTGATGTACCGCGTGATATGAACCCAATTATCGTAGAGGTACCTCAACCTGATGGGCCGTTTGGAGCAAGGGGTATTGCCGAGCATACAATGATTCCTGTTATGCCGGCTGTGGCAAACGCTGTGGAAAATGCACTGGGAATAAGAATAAAAGAAGTGCCTATTACTCCCGAAAAGATCTTAAACGCTTTAAGGGAAAAAGAGCAGAATAAGCAATAATTTTGGTATAATAATCTGGGGGGCAAGGACTTTTGTTAGTCCTTGCCTTACTAAAGAGAAAGGGGGTGGAAAAGTAAAGTAAAAGACCAGAAAAGGATTTTAAAAAACTAAATTCAAAAGGAGGTTTTTAGTATGGCAGACGAAGAATACGGGACGTTTAAACAAAGAGTAGTACCATGGCCAATTGACAGTTCACCACCATGGGGGTTCTCAATCCTTGCTGGAATGCAGCACGTTTTTACTCTGTTCGGTGCAACAACTCTTGTTCCCATCCTTTTTGGAAATGCGATGGGTATGACTGATGAACAGAAAGGTTTATTTATTGCGACAGTTTATATGGTGATGGGCCTTGCAACGTTACTCCATGTTGATAAGAGAATCGGTAGTGGACTTCCCATCGTTCAGGGCTCTTCATTCTCATTCATTCCACCTTTAATGGCTGTATTTGCCAGTGTAAAGAAACAAGGCGGCGGTGTACCGCAAATGATGCAGGCAATGGGTGGTGCACTTTTCTATGGTGGTATTGTAGAACTTGTTGTAGGTTATTCAGGACTTATCGGTCTTCTGAAGAGAGTGCTTACTCCTGTTGCTATCGGCCCAACCATTATGCTTATCGGTTTCGGCCTTGCCGGAGTTGCGGTAAATAATGCAGCCACAAATTGGTTCCTTTCTCTTCTCGTCGTTACATTAATTTTCACATTCTCATTAATTGCAAAGAATAAACGTTTGAACGCTTTTTCAGTCCTTATTTCTGTTGTAACTGTTTATCTTGTTGCATTGTTTGGAACAGCAGTCGGATGGTATCCTGTAGGTAATCCTGCTTATGTAAACTTAAGTGCAGTAGCGAAAGCTCCTTGGATTGTTTGGCCGACGGTGTATAGGTACGGATTTGCTGCAACAATGAAGTTTAATGTGTTTGCCTTTACGGGTATACTTGCAGCGTATACTGCATCAATGATTGAGTCAGTTGGCGATTACTACAGTGTTTGTTATGCATCAGGTGCCCCTGAACCATCAGAGCATGTGATCAACTGGGGAATTGGTTCTGAAGGACTTGGCTGTATCATTTCCGGTATGATGGGTGGTGTAGGTAGCACGAGTTACACAGAGAACATCGGAGTTATCGCACTTACCGGGATTGCATCCAATCGTGTTATTCGGACTGGAGCAGTTGTACTTATCATTATGGGATTCTTCTGGAAATTTGGAACGCTTGTCGCAACAATTCCTACTCCGGTTATCGGCGGTGCCTACATTGCACTGTTTGGTATCATTGGTGGCTTAGGAATTCAGATTCTTTCTCGTACAGACCTTTCGTCAATGAGAAATATTATGATTATTGCGTTTGCATTCCTTATGGGTCTTGGACTTCCTGGCTGGTCGCAGTCACATCCTCTTTCATTCCCTCATATACAGTGGCTTGCTGATGTTCTAAACGGAATTCTCGGAACAGGTATGGCAGTTGGTGGCCTTTCCGCAGCAATTCTCGACAACATCATTCCTGGCACGGACGCAGAAAGAGGTTTGAAGATAAAGGCTGTTAACCATCCTAGGTAATTATTAGAAGTTAGCAATTTTGTTTAAAAAGAGGGGCGATATCGCCCCTCTTTTTAAAGTTGCACAAACAATTGTTTTATGATATAATTTTCACAAATAATCAGACGGAGGTTAATATTGTGAAGAGAGCTTTACCAGTTTTAATTATAGTTTTAGTAGTTTGCTTAATTTTTCCTTTCAATAGTTTAAAAGCGGACAGTAGAATATTGTCTGTAAACACACTTCCATATGCCATTACCATGGTTTATTCTTCTGGTAATCTGCTTTTTGTGGGAACTGAAAATGGTTTTTTTGTGTCTACTGACTCAGGCAAAAATTTTACCGAGAGAGACAGGGGATTAGGAGATATTCATATAACAGGTACTGTCTACGTGGATGGAAAAATATTCCTTGGGACAGGCGAAGCGGGGCTTTATATATCAAATGATTTAGGTAAAACCTGGGTTTCACAGATGGACAAACTAAACTGCCCTACAATTTCTTCAATTTCTACGGAAAATAATATTATTTACGTTACGTCTCTATGCACTGGTTTTCATTTTACCGTTGATTTTGGAAAAACCTGGGAAGATAGGAACGGAGGGCTTCCTACTCTTAGGACTATTGCTTTTGTTAAAACTCCTTCAGGACGGTGTTTTTTAGGAACTGACCAATTTGGGCTTTTTTATTCGGACACATTAGGGAAAACATGCACTTGGGACAAGTTTTTTTCGCCATATACGATAACTTCAATTTCTTATATAAATTCTACCCTGGTAATAGGAACAAACGAAGGAATTTTTGTGGGTGACATTAAAACAGATAATTTTAAGAAACTTAATTTTATTGGTGGGTCTCCTTATATATTATCCGTTGTGCATCTTCAAAAAAGTATCCTTGTTGCTGTTCAGGGATTTGGACTTTTTGCCTCAACAAACGGTAAAGATTTTTATAATTTTGACAGCAATGTATTTTCCGATATTAGCACTTTGTTTTACTCATCAGAAAACATCCTCTATATTGGAACAAAAGACGGGAATATCTATAAAATAGATTTATCTGTTCCTTTTCTTGTTTCCCCTAATAAGGTTAACTTAGGGAGCGTTTCAAAAGGAAACAAACTTAGTGGAAATATAGAAATCATTAATATAGGGAGTGGAAAGCTTGGCGGGGATATAAAATCTCCTTATTTTATTAATTTTGATAAACAAAAATTTGATAGTTCCGGGATTTTTAATTTTACGGTTGGCACCTCCACTCTAAATGAAGGTAATTATACCGAGGTTATTAGTATAGAGTCAAACGGGGGAAGTGCAAAGATTTATGTTGCTTTTTCTGTGGAGAAGCCATCTGCAGTTGTAGTAAAATTAAAAATAGGTTCGCACACAGCACTTATCAATGGAAAGGAAATATACCTGGATGCGCCTCCGTTTATTGTGGCAAGTGCGGGAAGAACAGTTGTCCCTGTAAGATTCATATCCGAAGCATTTGGCGCAAAAGTAGATTGGGACCCCAATGCGAGAAAAGTTACGATTAAAAAGAATCCTACTGAAAACCATCCTCCTCTCTTGTTAGAACTATGGATTGGGAAGAAAACTGTTCGTGTAAATCTTAAAGATGAAACAATTGATGTGTCTCCATTAATAATCCCTCCTGGTAGGACAATGGTGCCTTTGCGATTTATTGCGGAAACCCTTGGAAGCGATGTGAGCTGGGATGGTGTTAAAAGAGAAATAACTATAATTTATACTCCATAAGCAACTTAACGTTTTCGTTTGTGCTACAAATATTTTTATCACTTATATAATAAATTGAATTTATCTTAATTTTTCGGTAAAGTTTGGATTATATTTTTCTTTGATTTCAAATCTTAGAAGTTTTGCCGTTTTTTGTTCTACTCTATAAAAATTAACTTTTTCTCGCAATGTCACAATAATTTTGCTGACTTAAAATTTATATTAAAGTTTTGCTTGCAAGATTCTGATGGGGTTTTATGGTGATTAATCGGCTTAGTTATTCGTGTAACTTTCATCATAGCTGCTAAAGCATAGCTCTATTTTTATTGTTGCTTGGATAGATTTTAATAATATGAAAGAATAATGCTGCCCCGATGTCGGGGCAGCAGGTAGTGATTCAGTTAATGAAACTAAATAAAATTGTTACTATTTTGATAAAGGGCCTGCACTGGCTACATCTGCTGAAACTCTGTCCTTGAACCTTTCGAAGTTTTTTTGAAAGCCTGCTGCCAATCTTTTTGCAAACTTATCATATTCACTTTTATCTATCCACGTCTCTTGGGGGTATAGAATCTTTTTAGGTATGTCAGTTTGTGGTATTTCTTCCGGTACAAAAAAGCCGAAATACGGTTCTTTTACAAATTTTACATTGTTCAGCCTTTCATCCAGGGCAGCTGCAATCATCTCTCTAGTATAATGCAGTTTTATTCGCGTGCCTGTACCATAAGGTCCACCTGTCCATCCTGTATTAATTAAGAAAACATTTACATTGTGTTTAACTATTCTTTCTCCGAGCATTTCTGCATATTCTGCCGGATGTCGCATCATAAAAGGAGCACCAAAGCAGGCGGAGAAGGTAGGGATTGGCTCTACAACCCCCGTTTCTGTGCCAGCAACTTTTGCCGTATATCCGCTAATAAAGTAGTACATTGCTTCTTCTTTCGTGAGTTTTGCGATAGGGGGTAAGACGCCGAATGCGTCTGCAGATAAGAAGAATATTGTAGATGGAATAGGGCCTGTTGCATCTAATTTTGCCCTGGGTATGAATTCCAACGGTATTGCAGCGCGGGTGTTTTCCGTGTATTTTTTGTCGTCGAAATCAGGGGAACGGTCCTCCTTTATTACTACATTTTCAAGCAACGTTCCGTATTTAATCCCTTGGTAGATTTCCGGATCTCTTTCAGGCGTTATTCCAATTACTTTTGCATAGCAACCTCCTTCTATATTGAAAATTCCTTTGTCAGTCCATCCGTGTTCGTCGTCGCCGATAAGGATTCTTTCCGGGTCGGTAGAGAGAGTTGTTTTCCCTGTCCCTGATAAGCCAAAGTATAATGCGGACTTTCCATCTTGTCCGAGATTAGCTGAACAGTGCATAGGGAAAACATTCTTTTCTGGAAGAAGAAAATTCATAATGGAAAACATAACTTTTTTAACTTCCCCTCCGTACCAGCTTCCGATTACAAGCGCAATTTTTTTATCAAAGTTAAAAATGATAGCAACATCACTTCTTACTCCGTCTAATTCGGAAACTGCTTTGCACCAGGGGACGGCTATCAGAGTAAATCCTGGGCTATCCCATATTTTAGGATCTTTCCCTCTACCTGAAACAAACATATTTTCTGACAATAGGGCTGTTGTTGCAAGATTCGTGATTACCCTTAAAGAAAGGGCATATCTTGGGTCATGTCCAACAAATCCGTCATAGACATAAATATTTTTTTCTTGTAAGTAAGCAGTTGCCCTAATGAGCAATTTGTTGAACACCTTTTCTTCTATTGGTTTGTTTATTTCATTCCAGTCCACTTTACCATGTATTGAGGGCTGATCAACAATAAAACGATCTTTCGGCGAGCGCCCGGTATTTTTACCTGTAAGCACATTAATTGCTCCAAGCGTTGTAAGCACTCCTTCGTTGTTTCTTACTGCATGCTCAACAAGTTCTGTTCTTGACAAATTATGATACAAATTCTTTACATTTTTTACCCCATACTTTTCAAGATTTAGACTGTTCATTTTTAAACTCTCCTTTCTTATTTATCTGATATAGTGATTTTATCCCAAAGCATTTTTTTGTCAAATAATTTGTAAGGCTGAAATTTATTTGGAAGAGGTGAACTGATGCTTTTCCGTATTTCTACAAATTCTACAAAAAGATTAATTGATTTGCAAAATTTTGTTTTTCTTTTACAATATAAGAAAATAGATTTTATATTGAGTGGGATTGGAGTTTGCCCACTTTTTATTTTAATGGGAGCATAATTATGAAAAGAATAGAAGGGATTGTTAGAAAAAGCGCGATGAGCTTCGGCCTAATTGCAGTAGAGGTTGAGATAAGGAAAGGTAAGATTAATGCAGTGTTGTATAATAAGGCAAAAGATGTTAGTGTTGGAGACCTTGAGAGGGTAACAAGAAAAATACAGGACGAGCTTGTAACTGCAGGACTTGGTGGCATATATGCTGTAAGTTTGTCCTCGGCAGGATTGGATAGGATTTTAAAATCTGAAAAGGAATTGGAAATCTTTTTGGGAAGAATGGTTAAAGCTTCTTATTTTGAAGATGGTAAAACTATCACAAGGGTTGGGACATTGGCAGAACTAAAGAATGGTTGTATTATTTTGAAAAACGATAAGGTAGAGAATGAGATTGAGCTGAAGAGAATATCATCCGTTCGGTTATGGGATAAGATGTTCGAAAAAGGAGGCAATAAAAAATGATAGATATAGATATTTTGCGCAACATTGAAAAGGAAGAACATATTCCAAAGGAATATATAATGGAAGTAATTAAGGCAACTTTGGAAACTGCTTACCGTAAAACCTTCGGAGAATATAATTCCGTAGTTAAAGTAAATCTTTCTAAGGGTGAAGTGAAGCTTTATGCAGAAAAGAGAATTGTTGAGCAAGTTAAGAATCCTACATTGGAGATTGGGATACAAGAAGCAATAAAGTTTACTGATGATACCGAAATTGGACATACGGTACTAATAGAGATTCCTATAAAAAGTCTTTCATCTACTGCTATTCGAGTTGCAAAACAAGTTTTCCAGCAGAGAATTTTAGAGAAAAAAAGAGAGATTGCCTTTGAAGAATTTTCAGGCAAGGTAGGGGATGTTGTTCTTGGAAAAGTAACTCGTAGGAAGTCAAGAGGGGATGTAGGTGTAAATATAGAGCCATACAATATGGAAGGAATAATATCCCCCGAAGAGGCAATTCCCGGAGAACCCTTAAGAAGGGGTAAAATTGTTCGTGCTTATATAAAAGAGGTTAAGAATACGGATAAGGGCCCTCTCGTAATCTTGTCAAGGGCTTGTTCCGAGTTTCTTAAAAAGTTACTTGAAATGGAAGTTCCGGAGATTAACCAGGGTATTGTGGAAATTAAAGGAGCAGTGAGGGCGCCTGGAGTTCGTGCGAAAATTTCTGTTGCAACAAAGGACCTTAGGGTTGACCCTGTTGGTGCTTGCATAGGGACAAAAGGGGTACGAATTAATGCAGTTTCAAGAATATTGAATAGGGAGCGTATCGATGTGATACGTTACAATAGCGATCCGGAAATATATGTTGAAAATGCGTTGAGCCCTGCTAAAGTAGACAGGGTAGATATTATCAAAGATACAAAAGAAGCAAATGTATATGTAGCCAAGAAAAACTACCCTACTGCAATGGGCAGCAATGGTGTTAATGCAATGCTTGCTTCAAAGCTAACAGGCTACAATATTCACCTGGTTGAACAGTCAGAGGAAGGTGATACGAATGACTAAAAAAGACAGAATAAGAGTCTATCAACTGGCAAGAAAGTTGGGGCTTAAATCCACGAAGATGCTCTCTATTATGGGAGAGCTTGGGATTAAAGGCAAAGGAAATCTGTCAATGATAGATGCAGATACTGTTTCTCTTATTGAAGAATACGTTTCTGATATGCG